>NZ_JACYLP010000007.1:0-67293 GCF_015272455.1 Thermoleptolyngbya sp. C42_A2020_037 | reverse complement strand
GGAGCTTCATAGGGTCAAATGTAAAGTTTTATGTCTCAATTCAACACTTCTGGTTATTAAGGTGCGGGCGAGATATTGAGATGATTGGTCAAATTAGACACGATTACTTAGGGGGAACCATCCTACGATGAGAATTTGAGTAAGAATTTGGGTAGCTTCACAACGAAATCGGGGCGCAACGAGACTGGAATAAACAATTCGACCCATCAAGGCTGACAACGCTTACTTGGAATGGCTCTTCTACAACCCCCGGAGCGAACTGCGACCAGCACCTTTTTGAGAGAATCCTCCCAAGTTACCGACCAGATCGGTAATTCGTTTGTGCTAAATTTGTATGCGCGGGTTCGTGAAATTGAGGCGCTAGCCCGCGCGATGTCAACGATGGCGGAAACACTACCGACCGTAGAATCCCTGATGCAGCAGGTGATCCCGCCACTGTTGAATTTTCAAAATGACGGGGCGATCGCCGGTGGTGGGGTCTGGTTCGAGCCGTATGCCTTCGCGGGCGATCGCGAGCGCCAAAGCTTCTTTTGGGGACGGGATGCCGATGGGCAACTCCAGTTTTTCGATGACTATAACCAGTGCAGTGTCGGCTACCATCAGGAAGCATGGTACGTCGCAGGGAAGTATGCCAAGCCTGGGCAGTGCGTCTGGAGCAAAGCCTACATGGACCCCCACTCTGGCGAACTGATGATTACCTGCACTGCCCCGGCCTATCGCCAGGAAGCTTTTTTAGGCGTGGTGACGGTTGATCTGAAGCTAGAAGGGCTGCAAGAGACCGTCAATCTGTGGCAGAAAAAGACAGGCGGCTACATTATCGTGCTGGATTATGGCAATCAGTTTATCGCCTTTCCCAAGCCAGATTGGGTGAAAAAAACGCAGACTCATGCCAGCGGAAAAGCCGTCGAAAGGTTCATCACCTTGCAAGAACTAGTTGAGAAAAAACCGCTGTTTTCGCCACTCCTGAATGCAGCGCAGCTTGCAGATATGCAGACCTTTCAATCCCCTCAAGATCTACCTAATTCGCCAGATGCAGCGATGCCCATGCTGAGCGCCGAAAGTAAAGAAATCAGCCCCGAAGATGAGCAGCGGCTGGCGACGATTTTGACGATATCAAATAGCAGCGATCGCACGGATTATCTCCAGCAAAAGTTTGAGCTAGAGCAAGATGAATTGCTGCAAGAAATGGCGATCGCCTCACTGTTTCAAGTTCCCAAAGTCTACTGGAAGGTGTTTATCGTCAAGCCTCGCTCAGAGATTGCCGTCGCCACCCATAGCCTGATTCAGACTGATAAGATGGCCACGCTGGGTCAAATGGTGGCAGGTGTCGCCCATGAGGTCAACAATCCCCTCAATTTTGTCGTGGGGAACCTCAACCATGCCAGCGCCCAAACCGAAGACTTGCTCAGCATTCTGCGGCTTTATCAGAAACACTATCCAGAGCCAGTAGCGGAAATTCAGCAGGCGATCGCCAGCACCGATTTAGACTTTATTGCAGAAGACCTACCAAAGCTGATTCGCTCCATGAAAATGGGGGGCGATCGTGCTTTAGAAATTACGCAGCAGCTCCGCAACTTTTCTCGAATGGATGAATCTGTTCGGCGCGTCGCAAATCTGGTTCAAGAACTAGAAAATACGCTGGTTATTCTCGGTCATCGATTCAAGCCAAAGCGCGATCGCCCGCCGATTCAATTAATCAAAGAATATCAGGCAATTCCTGAAATCGAGTGCTATCCAGGGCTATTAAATCAGGTGTTTATGAATTTACTTGTGAATGCGATTGATGCCCTGGAAGATGCTGCTTATTCTAAACAAGTCATTGACTCTAAACAACATTCTAAACACAGCAGTCCAACAAATGACTTTTATCCCACCATTTGGATGCAGGTGAGTTTAGTCAACGACACCGGAGTGCAGATTGATATTTCTGACAACGGCCCCGGCATCTCGCCCGAACGACAGGCTCGCCTGTTTGAGCCGTTTTTTACCACCAAGCCCACGGGCAAGGGCACCGGGCTGGGTCTAGCCATTTGCCGTCAAATCGTCGAGCAGCGCCACGGGGGTACTCTGACCTGTCAATCGACCCCATTTCAAAAAACAACGTTTACCGTGAGGCTGCCGCTTGCTATGATGCCCAAATCCTCCCCAGAATCCTCGTCGATCTAGCCCATGCTGATCGATTGGCATTGACGGGCGGGGTGTCTCTACCGACTGTGCGTTTCCTGACCGAATGCGATCGCCCCTGATTGGAATTACCACCTATAGCCGCAGCGAAGCAGGCGAGTTTACCCTACCTGCCACCTACGTCGATGCCGTGCAGCTTGCGGGCGGGTTTCCCGTGCTGCTGCCGCCTGTCCAAGCCGACCCGACCGCGCTATTAGACACCCTGGATGGGCTGATTTTTTCTGGCGGCGGCGATATCGACCCCAGTGCCTATGGCGGCGAACCGCACCACACGATTTACCTGGTAGACGAGGAGCGCGACGAGTTCGAGCTAGCTTTGGCAAAGGCAGCTTTGACCGCGAATTTGCCGACGCTGGGTATCTGCCGGGGAATGCAGGTCATCAGTGTCGCCAGTGGAGCCACGCTAATTACCCATGTGCCGGATGTCTATGGCGAGTCGGTCACCCACCGGCTCGACCATCCCCGTCGCCCGGTGCAGCATCCCGCCCAGGTGCAGCCCGGCAGCCGCCTGGCCCAAATGCTGGGCACGACCCATCTTACGGTCGTCTCCTGGCATCACCAGGCGATTAAAACCTTGCCGGATTGCTGGCAGCCTGTAGCCCACGCTGCTGACGGGCTGATCGAAGCACTGGAGCACAGGCACCATCCGTGGCTGTTCACCGTCCAGTGGCATCCAGAACTGTCGCCCGCCGACCCCAACCACCAGCGCTTGTTTCAGTCGCTCGTAGAAGCCGCCAGAGCTAAACCATGACCCCGGCTGCAACGCTCAGTATTGTCCTTTTAACCCTTAACCCCTAAATCCTAAACATGCGTCTATCGAATAAAGTTGCCCTGATTACTGGAGCCGGAAGTGGCATCGGGCGTGAGTCTGCGATTCTCTTTGCCAAAGAGGGCGCACAGGTGGTAGCGTGTGATGTAAACCTGGCCACAGCGACGGAAACGGTTAGCCTAATTGAGGCAGCAGGTGGAGAGGCGATCGCCATTCAGGCAGACGTGTCAAAAGCAGCAGATGCAAAGGCAATGATCGACGCGGCTGAAGCATCCTACGGCAAGCTCAACGTACTGTTTAACAATGCAGGTATCTTCCACGCAGCAGATGGTTCCGTCCTGGAAACCGAAGAAGACATCTGGGATCTGACCCTGGATATCAATCTCAAAGGCGTGTTTCTCGGCTGCAAATACGGCATTCCAGCGCTGCTGCGGGCCGGCGGCGGCTCAATTATCAACACTGCATCGTTTGTGGCGCTGATGGGCGCAGCAACCGCGCAAATCGCCTACACAGCCAGCAAGGGCGGCGTGTTGTCGATGACGCGAGAAATCTCCGTCGAATTCGCCCGGCAAAACATCCGTGCCAATGCCCTCTGCCCCGGCCCAGTGGAAACGCCGCTCCTGCAAGAGCTACTGGCAGATCCAGCCCGTCGCCAGCGCCGCCTAGTGCATATTCCCCCAGGGCGCTTTGCCAGAGCAGTCGAAATGGCGCAGGCGGCTCTCTTCTTGGCCAGCGATGAATCGTCCTTCGTCAACGGCGCAACCTTCACTGTAGATGGCGGCATCACAGCAGCCTACGTAACACCCGAATAGGCACAAGCGAAACACACCATCTTTCTCCCTGGGTTTAATCCATGGCACGCTTTACAAAAACTAGAAGCAAAATATTTCTGGAAAGCGGTATTAATTAAACGCGGCTCTCCAGAAATATTGCGTGGCTCATTCAAGAAAAAAGTGCTGTCAATTTGAGCAGGTTCAGCCGTCAGCCCCAGAGCGATGCCTTAAAGCTTGACCTCGATATCCACGCCTGCTGGCAGATCTAGCTTCATCAGCGCGTCAATTGTCTTAGAGGAAGGCTGATAAATATCGATAATCCGGCGATGAGTGCGCGTCTCAAAGTGTTCGCGGGAGTCTTTATCAACGTGGGGCGATCGCAGGACGCAATAAATCCGCCGCTTGGTGGGCATTGGAATGGGGCCAATCGCTGTAGCATTCGTACGATTTGCCGTTTCCACAATTTTTTCGCAGGAGGTATCCAAAAGACGACGGTCAAACGCCTTTAGGCGAATCCGAATTTTTTGCTGCTGAAGAGTTGCCATCTAAAACTATCCAAATTTCAAGGTTCAGAGTTACGTAACCGAAGGCTAGGAATCAAAAATTGACCCTCTAAAAGCACTACTCCGACCTTACATCCAGAAAAAGCCGGAGTAGCGCTCAAAAGGAACTACTTGATGATCTTTGAAACCACGCCTGCACCGATGGTGCGGCCGCCTTCACGGATCGCAAAACGCATTCCCTGCTCAATGGCGATCGCATTGATCAGTTCAACGTTCACCTTAATGCGGTCACCTGGCATCACCATCTCTGCATTGCTGCCGTCGTCAGCCGTGAAAGACTTGATCGTGCCCGTCACATCGGTGGTTCGCACATAGAACTGAGGCTTGTAGCCTGCAAAAAAGGGCGTTTTGCGGCCGCCTTCCTTTTCAGTCAGCACGTACACCTCACCCTCAAACTCAGTATGAGGCGTGATCGTACCTGGCTTGGCGATCACCATACCCCGCTCAATGTCTTCCTTCTTCAGACCCCGGAGCAGCAGACCTGCGTTGTCGCCAGCCAGACCTTCGTCCAAGCTCTTCTTGAACATTTCGATCCCCGTCACCGTGGTCTTCCGAGTGTCACGCAGACCCACCAACTCAACTTCCTCGTTGACCTTGATTTTGCCACGCTCAATCCGACCAGTCGCCACCGTGCCCCGACCTGTGATCGTGAACACGTCTTCCACCGCCATCAAGAAGGGCTTATCAATGTCACGCTCAGGAGTCGGGATGTACTCATCCACAGCGTCCATGAGTTCGTAGATTTTGTCTACCCACTCATTCTGCCCCCGCTGAGTCTTCGGATCTTTGATCATGGCTTCCAGCGCCATCAGACCAGAACCCCGGATAATCGGCAGGTCGTCGCCTGGGAACTCATATTCGCTGAGCAGCTCGCGCAGTTCCAGTTCCACTAGCTCCAGCAGTTCTTCGTCGTCCAGCTGGTCAACTTTGTTCAAGAACACCACGATGCTAGGAACACCCACCTGGCGAGCCAGAAGAATGTGCTCCTTGGTCTGGGGCATAGCACCATCGGTAGCAGCCACCACCAAGATAGCGCCGTCCATCTGCGCTGCACCTGTGATCATGTTCTTCACATAGTCAGCGTGGCCAGGGCAGTCCACATGAGCGTAGTGACGGCTCTCAGTCTCATACTCCACATGAGCCGTGTTGATCGTGATGCCCCGAGCTTTTTCCTCAGGAGCAGCATCAATCTCATCATACTTACGAGCCTGAGCCTGCCCAAGAGCAGCCAGTGTCATCGTGATCGCGGCAGTCAGAGTCGTTTTGCCGTGATCCACATGACCAATCGTACCAATGTTGACATGAGGCTTGGTTCTTTCAAATTTTGCGCGTGCCATGAATTTACTTGTCCCTTTCTCCTGAGTTAAGCGTTCCCTTTGCTCTTGGCAATAATGGTTTCAGCCACGTTGCGAGGCACCTCGTCATAGTGGCTAAACTCCATCGTGAATATGCCACGACCCTGGGTTTTCGACCGGATATCGGTCGCATAACCGAACATTTCTGCCAGCGGCACCTTAGCGGTAACCTTAGCATTGCCCTGTTCGGTGTCCTGGCCCTCAATCTGTCCTCGACGAGAGTTGAGGTCACCAATGACGCTCCCAATGAAATCTTCGGGAACCTCAACCTCAACCTTCATCATAGGCTCCAAAAGGACAGGCGCTGCTTTCAGCACAGCATTCTTGACTGCCATTGATCCAGCGATCTTGAATGCCATTTCTGAAGAGTCCACCTCGTGGTATGACCCATCCACCAGCGTGACCTTTAGGTCAATCACCGGATAACCTGCCAGAATCCCAGATTCGCAGGCTTCCTTCATGCCCTGCTCAGCGGGCCCAATGTATTCCTTAGGAACCGCACCGCCGACGATCTTGGACACAAACTCAAAGCCAGTACCCGGTTCACCCGGCTCCACTTCAATCACAACGTGGCCGTACTGACCCTTACCACCACTCTGGCGAACAAATTTGCCCTCTTCCCGAACTGCCTTGCGGATCGTCTCGCGGTAGGCAACCTGAGGCGCGCCAACGTTGGCTTCCACCTTATATTCTCGCTTCATCCGATCTACCAGAATGTCGAGGTGAAGCTCACCCATGCCCGCAATCACGGTCTGGTTCGTTTCGGCATCAACGTGAACTCTGAAGGTGGGGTCTTCTTCTGCCAAAGCTTGCAGAGCCTTGGATAGCTTCTCCATGTCCTGCTTGGTTTTGGGTTCCACCGCGACAGAGATTACAGGCTCAGGAATAAACAGAGATTCCAGAATAATTGGATTTGCCTCGTCGCAGATCGTGTCACCTGTAAAGGTATCTTTCAGACCCAGGGCCGCACCCAAGTCGCCAGCCCGCAGTTCTTCCACCTCTTGGCGATCATCTGCCTTTAGAACAATCAGACGAGAAATCCGCTCCTTCTTACCCTTAGTTGCGTTGTAGACATAGCTGCCCTTGGTCAGCACGCCGGAGTAGACCCGGATGAAGGTTAAGCGGCCATAGGGATCCGCCATAATCTTGAACGCCAGAGCAGCCAGAGGCTCGTCATCATCGGCATTACGAGACGCAACGCTGCCGTCAGGCAAAGTGCCCTGAATAGGAGGAACTTCCAGGGGAGAAGGTAGATAGTCCACCACTGCATCCAGCAGCAACTGAACACCCTTGTTCTTGAAGGCAGAGCCGCAGAACATAGGAACAATCTGACCCGATATCGTGCCCTTGCGGAGGGCAGCCCGGATTTCGTCTTCGGTCAGTTCTTCGCCTTCGAGGTACTTTTCAGTTAGTGCGTCGTCGGTTTCAGCGGCTGCCTCGACCAGCTTGACCCGGTATTCCTCAGCCAGTTCAAGAATCTCTTCAGGGATTTCAGTTTCTTTGATGTCTGTGCCCAAGTCGTTGGTGTAGATATAAGCACGCATCCGAACTAGATCCACGATCCCTTTCAAATTGTCCTCACTGCCGATGGGAAGCTGCGCCGGAACCGCATTTGCCCGGAGGCGATCGCGCACCTGATTATAAACCTTGAAGAAATCAGCACCCGTGCGATCCATCTTGTTAACAAAGACGATCCGGGGAACTTTGTAGCGATCGGCCTGCCGCCAAACGGTCTCGGTCTGCGGCTGTACACCTCCCACCGAACACAGAACCGTAATCACACCATCCAGGACACGCATTGAGCGTTCCACCTCAATGGTGAAGTCTACGTGACCGGGAGTGTCGATGATATTAATGCGATGCTCCGGCTCTCCAGCAAGCGGCTGGGTGGGATCTTTCGGGTCGCGGCGTGTCCAGGCAGTGCTGATAGCCGCTGCCGTGATGGTAATCCCGCGTTCTCGCTCCTGAGCCATCCAGTCGGTGACAGCGGTTCCTTCATGAACCTCGCCCATTTTGTGGACGACACCGGAGTAGAACAGGATACGCTCGGTGGTGGTAGTTTTGCCCGCATCAATGTGGGCTGCAATACCAATGTTTCTAACTCTTTCTAGCGGGATACTTCGTGCCACGGCTACCTCCTTAAGTGCTTGCCGCCAAATGTTCGCATAACTGCGTCTGTGATGCGTCTGTTAAGATTCTATACTTTATCTTTCACACCCGGTTCACACCCCCTGAAAATCACAAGGTGCGATTTCACCTCAGAAGATAAAGTCCCTACCTACAGTGGAAAACCAGAGGCGTTCTGGCAGATTGCTTAGTAGCGATAATGGGCAAATGCTTTGTTCGCTTCAGCCATTTTGTGCGTTTCTTCGCGCTTACGAATTGAACTGCCCGTCTCATTTGCAGCATCCATCAACTCGTTTGCCAACTTCCCAGCCATTGTTCGACCAGAACGAGAGCGAGAAAATTGAATCAGCCAGCGCAGGGCCAAAGCCGTACCGCGATCCGATCGCACTTCCATCGGGACCTGATAGGTTGCACCGCCCACCCGACGAGCCTTCACCTCGACCAGAGGAGTTGCATTTTTCACAGCACGCTCAAAGGTTTCGAGCGGGTCAGATCCAGTTCGCTCTTGAATCAACTCAAAAGCGTCATAGACAATGCCGTATGCCAGGGATCGCTTGCCTGAGCGCATGATTCGGCGAACGATCATGCTAACCAGGCGGCTATTGTACTTGGGGTCTGGGGGAACCGGACGCTTTTGAATGACGGTACGGCGAGACATAACTTTAGTAGCCCTTGTGTTTTGTAGACCTTTAAGAAGAGTGGACAGTAAAGATAAGAACGACTGAGAGAAACTTGGCAAAACTCGAAGAGAATCCCGATAGCAGTGCCAAACAACCAAGCACTCGGACAACCCACAACTTGAGCCTCTAGGCCCATCAAAGTACGAAGTGCTGGGAACCGGACTCGAAACTCCGAAAACCTAACACGCTCTAACGCAGCCGATGCGATGAAGAATAAAGCTAAATCTCAGACGCTATTCTAAAACCGATAGATTCAAGCTTCGAGAAGCCGCCGAGAGAAGCTTTCGCGCATCGCCCAATTCAAAATTGGATCTAACCTAAGCAGCACTACTTAGCAGCGGCGGGCTTAGGACGCTTCGCACCATATTTCGAGCGGCCCTGCTTCCGATCCTTCACACCTGCTGTGTCCAGAGTGCCGCGAATGATGTGATAGCGGACACCCGGAAGATCCTTAACCCGACCTCCTCGAATCATCACCACCGAGTGCTCTTGCAGGTTGTGGCCAATCCCAGGGATATAGGCAGTCACCTCAAAGCCAGAGGTCAGGCGAACGCGCGCCACTTTGCGGAGGGCGGAATTGGGCTTCTTAGGAGTTGTTGTATAGACGCGAGTGCAAACACCTCGGCGCTGGGGACAGCTCTTGAGCGCCGGGGACTTCGTTTTTGAACTTGCTTTCTGACGTTCGCTCCGAATGAGTTGTTGGATAGTAGGCATGGACTCTGGCGTATTTTGCCGATAGACGGGTCAAGTTTTCACAGTCTTCAATCTTACCGAGTTTTCCGAGGTTCTGTCAAATTTGGCTGAGAGAGCCAAGAGATTGGCTCACACTAGTCTCACATTAAGCTACACATCTGCCACGACAAAGGAGTGTCCGCACTCACAGGTGGCGATCGCCTTCGGGTTCTGAAAGCGAAACGCTCCACCCATCAAGTCTTCTGAGTAGTCCAGCAAAACCCCTTCCACATAGGGAAGGCTCTGAGCATCGACGACAATTCGGATTTGCTCAGACTCGTAAATGCGATCGCCCGGTGAGGAGACTTCCGCCAAACCGATGGTGTATATCGTTCCCATGCAGCCACCCGGCTGGACTCCCAGCCGAAATAGCGCCGTGGGAGCAGACTGAGTTCTTTGAAACCGCTCAATTTCTCTGGCGGCGGCTGGACTGAGTTGCACCATCGACTTGCTGCACTGTCAAGGTTTAGACAAAACAAAACCTAAGTCACCGGGCGCACTGATGCCATATAGGCAACACTGCGTTGTCTATACTAGCGCGAATTTGAGCAGATGGTTTCAAAACAAAAACCTGGGGCGATCGCACTGACCACTCCAGGCTTTTGACAACTCCAACTTGCTTCAACGTTTTGAGCAGGTTGGCAATGATTATTGGGTATCGTTGGATGCTATTAACTACTTAGCACAGCAACTATTGGGTGCGGGCGTAGTCGTCCTGATAGCGAACAATGTCGTCTTCACCCAGGTATTCACCGTTTTGCACCTCGATCAGCACTAGCGGGATCACGCCAGGATTTTCCAATCGGTGGGCTGTGCAGGGCGGAACATAGGTGGACTGATTGCTAAATAACAGGGTTTCTTGTTCAGCACAGGTGACGCGGGCTGTGCCAGACACCACGATCCAATGCTCGCTGCGGTGATGGTGCATCTGAAGGCTGAGGCGGTGTCCTGGCTTCACCTCGATGCGCTTAATCTTGTAGCCCCGACCTTCTTCCAGCACCGTGAACGATCCCCAGGGGCGCAGTTCTGTTGCTGCAACGCCCTTCGTCAGCGCGGACGCAGGTGAAGAGGGAAGGGTAGAAGGCGCTACTTCTTTTGCTTGAGTCACAGTCTTTTGCTCCTTAGGAAATGACATCGCTTGAAACTAAGGTTGTGTTGAAAGTTGCGTTAGTTGAAAGTTGCGTTATACAGAGGGGGCATTATCAAGACGGGCAGCCTGAAAATTCTTCAGTGCTTTGGATATGTATCAGGAAAGTCCGCACGCCGGGCGCAGCCGCTCATAGAAAAAACACTTACCGAGGACACTATGTAAGGGATGCCAAGAGTCTCAACGCCTAGAAACCCGAACCTGAGTCGAGAGCGATCGCCCACCTGTGCAAAACCATACCAACATTCTCCGGGGGTTACCAGTGTCTATTCCACCAACCAGGCAGGATTTATCAACCCCTTGAACGACAGCGGTAAAACTTCACCCAATCTTTAAACTAAGCGCATGTCACCGCAAAATGAATCCCAAAAAATGCTGATCTGTGCAGGCAAACCATTAGACGGCGAGGCATTCTGGCTCTTTTCAACTTGCTCTTTTCAACTTATTGCGGGTTTTGCAGGAATATACCGATGGCATTGTGAACCCGACCTGCCGTGTTGGCTGGACGGTTAATCAACTGCCCACCGAGATAGAGAGAGCTAGAACTGCCGCCGTCCAAATTGAGTGCCCCTACAGAGCCAAGCTGCTGCATTACCTGCGCCATCTCACTCAGAGACGGGCCAGGGCCACCCACTCGCGGATGGACTGCTGTCAAGATTAGAGTGCCCTCTGCTCGTCTGCCAATCGCACTCCGGATCGCAAGTTCCTGAATAAATGCGTCCGAAAACCCTTCTCCTCTGGCATCTAGAACAACTTGACCATTTTGAACCAGCAGCGGCCCAGCCCCCAGAATGTTGGGAAAGCGGTCAAATTCGGCGGGCAGCGTAGCCGACTCATAGCGGACACTGCTGCCGGGGACAAAGGCATTCACCAGGGCATCGTTGCCCCGCAATACCAGCAAATAGCCATCCGTCGGGATTGGAAACGTCGGTCTGGGCAGTTCGGCAGGCGGTGGGGGATCACCCGGCAGGGGAGCGCTGGCAACCTGGCTGGCAACCACTTGACGAGCCACAACCTGATCGTTGCGGACGGTCACCACCGTCTCTCCATCGGTGATAGGCGTATAGGTGCTGCCCCACTCGCGGGTGTAGCGGCAGATGCCCGCTCCCACCAGTCCGCTGTTGAGCGAGAGGATAGGAAAGCGATCGCCCACGGCCCCCGCCACAACCGGACTCACGGCCTCTCGCAACACCAAGCGACTCATTAACCAGTCCCCCGCCCCAGACCAGCCCACCGCGCCCCGTCCCAAGATCGGGCCAGACACCCAGCGATTTTCGGTGCGAATCGCGCCCAAGGGAAGCTGATTATTTCGGTTAAAAAATCCTGCATTAATCGCTGCTGCTACCTGCCAGCGCTGGGCCGTGCGAATCAGGGGCGCAGTGCCCACGGCAGTCTCCGGATCAGTCCAGATGGGGCGCAGGGATAGCCCCGGCTGGCGGAGATCTAGCTCCAGCAGGTAAACCGGAAACCGAGCCGCGCCCACTGCGACGTATTGCTGTCGCCACGTGATGCCCGGTGCCCAGTAGATTGTGCGTTCTATCATCGAGTCCGAACGCACGTCAATCACCAGCCGCGCTGGGTTGGGCAACATGGAAATGCGAGGACGCAACCGCGCCGAGAGGTTGGCTCGAATCTGCGTGCGATCGCCCGCCGTGGAAATCGTCAGCCCCGTGATGACATTGCCTGGTTCGCGGTTGAGCGTTTCAGCAAGCTGCTGCGCGATGGCAGGATCGATCGCCCCGTCCAGGGTTACAGTAAAGCTCGTCGTGTCTTCGGCAACGCGCCAGGGAACTGGCCGGTTCAAATCTACCACCAGGCGATCGCCCCAGGCCTGCTTGCCCTGTCGCACATTACTGATCTGCCCTCGCGGGGTCACGATTTGCAGCGATGGCCCGTTGACGGAGACATTCCAGCCGAGCGATCGCGCCAGATCGGTCACATCCACATAGCGATGCTGCGGGGTCAGCCAGCTTCCCAACACGAGCGGCTGTTGCGACGGCTCTGTAAACCACTGTACGGGCTGCTGCTGAGGCGCAACATTGCTCAACAGATGAACGCCAAGCGTCTGAGCCAGATCCACATCCGCCACACCGACCCGCCGCTGCCAGACCGTCCACGCCCCCGGCAGAGTTTGGCCGTTGATCACAAGCTGCCGGCCCTGAGTGACCAGTTCCCCTACGGGTGTTGCCTGCGCTAGGTTGGGGGTCCAGGCGGCCCCAATTGCCGCAGACTGCATCCTGGCTGGCTGCCTGGACTGGGCTGCGGTGTCGCTGGCCAAGGTTCCATAGATCCCGCCTGCCAACAGCGGCAACCCCAGCCAGCCCAATAGTCTGGGCTGCCACGGGCGCGGCTGGCGCGTCCCGTGCCGACGCAACGCAGCAGACCGACGAGAAGCAGGCAGTTTGCGAGGCTGCTGACGCAGAAAGTCGAATTTCACCACGGCACCGTAACCCTATTGCTGGAAAGATTGCTGAAAGGCTTGCTGGGGCGATCGCTAAACCCATTGCAAACGCAAGATTCCTGACGCGCTATTTGTGATCAGAGTTTCTGTCTGGTGGGCAGTTGCGATTTGGGGGCGATCGCTCGTGGACTCCAATCTAGAGGATGACCGCAGGCAACGGCAGCCCCTCTCAATGTTTCGCAAATTTCGCCAATAGTTCGCAAATCTCGAAAATCCTGTCTCGAAAATTCTGCAAATTTCGTTTCCCAACTTTTCATTTCCAGAACGCTAGCAAAGCCAGACTCCGCTGCCCAGACCCGATCCTTCCAAGATGCATAACTCCGTCTGGCGCTGCCGATAAATCTTCGTAGGCCCAGGAAAGCCGCTTGCTGAGGATCACGCCATGAATCTCCCCTGGAAACGCATCCTTCAAAAAACCGCCATCTGGCTAGCGATCGAAGTCGTGATGAACCTGACCGGGCTGGACACGCTGGCAGACTTTGGCGAGTTTCTGTTTGACCTACGCCCAGCGGCGCTCCAGTCCCAACCCTCCGACCTGATCACCACTCTGCATCAACCCTCTGTCCCGGCTTTGATGGGCTGAGCATGAGCCAGTTCAAGGACTAAAGAATATAGCACGCTGCTCAGTTTGGAGCCATCATTCCTCTCGCCGCGCTCCAACAATCGTGATTGAAATCACATGCAATTGCGACAGCAAACACGAGCGTCGTCCTGGAATCTTGGTGAATCGAACTGAATTCAAAAATAGGTCAAAACGCGCCCCCAAAGACCACTTCAGGTCTTTATTCAAATCAGGAGAAGCCCCCATGAGTTCCTTTTCATCTAACTCCCAGCCCGAGTTTGAGTCTGCTGAGGCGATCGCCCAATCATCGATCATTTTCGGAAAATATCGCGGCAGCATGATTGCCTTTCAAGGTCATTTATCGAAACCCCAGGAAGCACCAAATTCAGCACTTTTGTTGCGCTATCGGGGCGTATTTTACCTAAAGCCTCAATGAGCCAAAAATCAAAACCTGTCCATTCATTAACTCGTTGATTTTCTCATTCATTTGCCCATTAAATTGCAAAAACGAATCGCAGGTGCATCCAATCCTCTGCTGTTTACTCAATTGGGTATTACGACACCCCAGCCCTGCCTGAATGAGTTGAACGGTATGCCTCAAGCGTGATAGTTTCTGGAGGTTTAGATCTGGAGATTTAAACCCGTCCAGAGACTCCGCTTGAGGCGATCGCACCATGCAGTTTGGCCCCGGTTTCACCGCCACATTTCTGTACTACTTCGCCAGCACTGCGCTTGTATTCACGCTAGTCACCGCGCTATCGCTGGATACGGCGATCGCAGGGGTTCCGCAGCAGGTCGGGCTAATGGGTGGCCTGCTGGGCGGGCTGATCGGCGCATATTTCAACCGCTCGGTGTCCGTCGAGTTGCCCTTCAAAAGCAAGAAGACCTTCTGGAAACAGCTAGACCCCATCCTCTCAGACTTGGGCTATCGGCTCCGCGAGGATGCGCTAGAAACCGAGGGCACAGAAGAGATCCGGGTCTATGAGCGCGAGGGGCTGCAAAAAGCGCTGTCGGGGAAGATATACGTGCAGCTTGAAGGAAATACCGCAACGCTGGCAGGACGGGCCGTGCAGGTCAAAGCCATCCGCAAACGGCTGGACTGAGTCAAAACACGGTCTGTGCGGTTCGCCGCTAGAGACACATAAACCCTACCGAAACCCTACCGAACGGGGGGGTAACTTCCAGCCCCAAGCCACCGAATCTCAACGTGCCGATCCAGACGCATCGGGATGGGACAACCAGAGTAGGATGACAACTGTAGCCGTTTCCTAACGGTTTAGCGGTTCCCCAACGGTTTCCCAGCCATGACCCCCAGCCCCCGGCTTTTGCAACACACTCCCGCGCGATCGCTCTCGGAGGTCTATCGCACGCTCCAGCAAGCGCCGCTGGAAACCATTGAAGAACTCAAAGCTTTCTACCGCAAAGAGCTAAACGAAGTCCGGGGTGGCGACCGAATGCAGCGGATTCAGATGCGCTTGCGGCGGGCCTATGCCGACGGGATTCCTTTCAAAGCCTGCGTCATGGGGCATCGCGGCGTGGGTAAATCGACCGAGATTTCGCGGCTGCTAGCGCACGTCCGGGATCAGTTTCGCGCCATCCGGTTTAGCGCCATGACGGCTCTTGATCCGGGCAATTTTCGGGCACTAGATGTGCTGCTGTTGATGATGGCCGAGGTGACGGAGCGAACGGCGCGTCCCGTAGACCAAGGCGGCGCAGGCAAGCGCCCATCAGACCAGCGGCTTCGGGAGATTTGGGACTGGTTTGCCACAGAAACCGAGATGCGATCGCAGGCCCAGGATGCCGCCATGCAACTGGAAGCGGGCGCAGGTCTTCCGGCAGACTCGCTCTGGGGCAAGGTGTTGGGGCTATTTGCCAACCTCAAGAGCGAAATCAAGTTTGCCGCCACACGCAAAGTCGAAGTAGTGGAATATCGCATCAGCCGCCTGATCAAGCTAATCGACATCGCCAACGCCTTGCTGGATGAGTGCAACCAGCACCTCCGATCGGCCAGCGGCCACGAGTGGCTATTTGTAGGCGAAGACTTTGACCGGGCAGGCATCCCCACCGAGCGCACCGAGGAACTGTTCGTCACCTATGCCAACCTGTTCCAGGACTTGCGGACGCATCTGATTTTTACGCTGCCCATTGGGTTGTACTACTCCTCCGCTGCGCCGCGACTGCCCTTCCCAATGGATTGCAGCTTTGTGATTCCCGATACGCCCGTCTACGACCCCCACCACAAGCTGAATCGCCCTGGCTCCCTGGCTGTGGGCAAAGTCTTGCAGGCGCGGATGGATTTGAACCTGTTTGAAAAAAACCAGTGGCTGCGAGTGGCGATCGCCTCTGGCGGCAACTTGCGCGATCTGTTTGCCCTGGTCAACTATGCCGCCGACACGGCTCAGTTGCGCTCTGCCGCTCAGATTAGCGCCAAAGACTTGGATGCAGCCATCGTCAACCTCCGCAGCGACTACGAGCGGCGACTGGGGCAAAGCCCCTATGATCGAGAAATCGTGACCTACGACCACAAGGTGGATCGCATGAAGCGAATCTATGCAGGCGACCAGGAAGCCCAAATGACCGATCCGGTGATGTATTCTCTGTTGAACTCGCGGGCCGTGCAGGAGTTTAACGGCCAGCGCTGGTTTGGGCTCCACCCAATGGTCGTGGATATTTTGGGTCGGCAGGGTCATCTGGAAGCCGATGGGCAGGGTCGTTTTCCTGGAGGCACGATTTAGCGACGATGGCAGACCCGGTTTCCCCATCAACAGGCAGCATTGCCGACATTAGTGCCCGACTGGTGCTGTGGGGCGGGCGAGAGATGCCGGGCATGGCGCGAGTGGAATATAGCTCGGAGTTTTCGCGGCAGGAAGTGATGGATCGGGTGCGGGCCGCGCTGGAGCCGCGAGGCATTCCGGTGTATGACCTAGAGCTACGGCCAAACCAGTCGCCAGCGATCGCCGTGGCCGATCTGCTAGAGCGCCTTAGCCAGTTGTCGCCCGGAGTGGTGTCGATTACGGGCTTTGCCAGGGCCTTTAGTCCCCAAGTGCCGCTCGAAGAAGCGCTGCGGCTGCTCAACTATCACCGCGATCGCTACGCCAGCTTTCCCCTACGCCAGATTTGGTGGATGACTCCTAGCTTTTTTCAGACTGCCATCCACGCCATGCCAGATATGAATAGCTGGTTTAGCCCCCGGCTAGCGCTGACGGAGGTGGTGTGGAGCGATTCTGCGGATGCTGCTGACGAAGAGGATGGGGCAACCACAGCCATTCGGGATGCCCGGTTCCAGGCGCTGCAACTGGTGCAGGAGTTTCGGTCGGCGCGGGCGGATGGCATGAGCGATCTGGAATTACTCAAAACTTATCTGCTGCCTGCGCTGGAGGCGCTGGCTAGTGCCGATGCTCAGAAGGACTTGCGGCATTTGACAACCGAGTTTGAGGGGCTTTTGGGGCAACTGCGGCAGGCCGATTCGCTGGATCTGGCCAGCAGCCTCGATCGGCTGGCCACGATCTACCAGAAACAAGGGCGCTATGCCGAAGCAGAGCCGTTATTTCAGCGATCGCTCCAGTTGCGAGAGCAACATCTGGGGCCCACCCATCCTGAGGTGTCCACCGCGCTCAACAACCTGGCGCTGCTCTACCAGGCAGAAGGGCGCTATTGCGAAGCGGAACCCTTGTTTCAGCGGGCGCTGGCCATCGACGAACAAGTCTATGGCCAGCGCCATCTGGAGGTGGCGACCGATCTCCACAATCTAGCGGGGCTATATCAAGATCAGGGCCGCTACGACGAGGCCGAGGCGCTGTATTTGCGATCGCTCGCGATTGATGAACGGTTCTATGGGGTCGAGCATCCCGATGTGGCAACCGATCTGCACAACCTGGCGGGGCTGTATCAAGATCAGGGCCGCTATGACGAAGCTGAAGCCCTCTATCGGCGATCGCTCAAGCTCCGCCAGCGGCCAGGCATCAACCCCCTGGAACTCGCCCGCAGCCTGAACAATCTGGCAACGCTCTATCGCGTGCAGGGCCGCTATGAGGAGGCAGCGGATCTGTATCGGCGATCGCTCTCGATCCGCAGACAGCAACTTGGGGACGATCATCCCGATGTGGCCACCAGCCTCAACAACCTGGCACTGCTGTACAAGGTGCAGGGCCGCTATGATGAGGCAGAAAAACTCTATCGGCAATCGCTCTCGATCCGCAGACAGCAGCTTGGAGACGACCATCCCAAAGTCGCTTTCAGTCTCTGCAATCTGGCAAACCTGTATCAAGATCAGGGGCAAACAGAGCAGGCAGAAGCGCTCTATCGGCGATCGCTCGAAATTCTGGAGCAGCGGCTAGGCAAGACCCACCCCGAAACCACTGCCGTTCAAAGAAGCTTGGCACACCTCCAATCACCCCCAGAGACTTTCTCAGAGACTCTCCAGAATCATCCTTTTATCTCAAACTAATCCGGTTTGACCCGCTCTCATGCCCGACCCCATTGCCCAACCAGCCCAGCCCAATACCACCCCCCGCTGGCAGCAGGGCGAGTTGGTGGAACTAACGATTACTGACCTGAGCAACAGTGGCGACGGCGTGGGGCGCGTGGACGGGCGCGTGGTGTTTGTGCCGGATACGGCCGTGGGCGATCGCCTCATCGCTCGACTGATCCGCGTCAAGCCACAGTTCGCCCAGGGCAAGCTGCATGAGCTATTGGAGCCATCGGGCGATCGCATTCGTCCCGCCTGCATCGTGGCCAACAAGTGCGGCGGCTGTCAGTGGCAACACCTCACCTACGCCGCCCAGCTTGCCGCCAAGCAAAACCTCGTCACCCAAGACCTAGAGCGCATCGGCGGCTTTGCCAATCCCCCAGTTTCCCCCATTCTGCCCCTCTCCCCCTCCCC
Organism: Thermoleptolyngbya sp. C42_A2020_037; assembly: GCF_015272455.1. Taxonomy (NCBI): domain Bacteria; kingdom Bacillati; phylum Cyanobacteriota; class Cyanophyceae; order Oculatellales; family Oculatellaceae; genus Thermoleptolyngbya; species Thermoleptolyngbya sp. C42_A2020_037. The sequence continues at coordinate 49,058 of NZ_JACYLP010000007.1, read as the reverse complement.
CACGCTTTCCCTCAACTACCGCAACAAAGCCACCTACCCCCTCGACCGGGGCGAGTCGGGCCAGGTTCGCGCTGGCTATTACCAGAAGGGCAGCCACCAGTTGGTCAACCTGAACCAGTGCCCGATTCAGGATGCGCGGCTGAATCCCTTGCTGGCGGAGGTGAAGCAGGATATTCAAACCCGCGGCTGGAGCATCTACGACGAGCGGCTGCATCGGGGCAAGCTGCGCCATCTGGGGCTGCGGATTGGGCGACACACTGGGGAAATGCTGCTGACGCTGGTGAGTACCGACGCGGGTCTGGTAGGGCTGGCGGAGCAGGCAGAAGCGTGGTTCCAGCGCTATCCCGATTTGGTGGGCGTGGCGCTGAACCTGAATCCGGCGCAAACGAACGTGATTTTTGGCCCAGAGACGCGCTGCATTGCAGGGCAGAACGCTTTGCGAGAACGCTTTGCAGGGCTGGAGTTTCAGATTCAGCCGACGACGTTTTTTCAGGTGAACACGGAGCAGGCGGAGGCCCTGCTGGGGGCGATCGCCGCCGAACTCAACCTCCAGGGCGACGAAACCCTAGTAGATGCCTACTGCGGCATCGGCACGTTTACCCTACCCCTGGCCAGACAGGTCAAACGGGCGATCGGCATCGAGCTACAGCCGGAGTCGATTCAGCAAGCCTGGACCAATGCTTATCAAAACGACATTTCCAACGCGATATTCCAGGCGGGCACGGTCGAGGAGTTGCTGCCAAAGCTGGATGAACAGCCCGACATCGTGCTGCTCGATCCGCCGCGCAAGGGCTGCGATGCCTCAGTGCTGGAAACGCTGCTCAGCCTTCAGCCGCGCCGCATTGCCTACGTGAGCTGCAACCCCGCGACGCTGGCCCGCGACCTGCGGCGGCTCTGTGCCGACGGAGCCTATCGCCTCACCCGCGCCCAACCCGTCGATTTCTTCCCGCAAACGCCCCATGTGGAATGTGTTGCGTTTCTAGAGAAATTGTAATAAAGTCTCACAAACTGTATCTTTTGATACTATTTCAAGATTCCCTGACTACAATAAGCACATGGGCTGTTCTGAAAGTTTTCTGAAAGTTTTCTGAAAGTTTTCTGAGAACCCAGACATCGCCTCAGCTTTGACGTTTTGTGACCCATCGCCAAGGAGGTTTTCATGGCAGATTTTGTGTGCCAGATTCCCGTTCCTCAAACGCAGCAAGAGCTTGACCAGGCCGTTCAAACCTATCTCGATGCCAACCTCAGCGGTTTAGACCTGTTTTGTCACTGGCAGGCCATTCGAGAAGCGGCGATCGCCCAGAGCGGTTCTACCAGCCCAGCGGAGTCGGACAAAACAGGGGCGATCGCCGGAGAAGACAGCTACTAGGCACTGTCATCAATTGCCTGTTCAACATCAGGTTTCTTAAGAGGTTCAGCCCCTAGCCTGGTTTGTTTAGCAGGCGCGATACTGCTAGTCCCTTAAGGTTTCTAAGCTTAATTGATGACGCGCCCTAAGCCGTTTTCAGAAAGTTTCCCAGACCCATTTTCAGATGAATCTCTCAAAATCGTTGTGCAGCCTGCTGTGCAGCGATTCTCTTTCTTGGCGCTGCTGCTAAACCTTGCACATTGCTCAATAAGCTTAATAATGGGAGTACACAAGTCCCATGTTGATTCAGTTTTAATCTTGGCGATCGCCTTTCAATCTGTATCTTTAGCAAAGTTTTTAGTAAAGCAGCGTCCCGCTCCGCCATTGCCAGCACCACAGCCTGCCATTTCTGCTAGCTGTGCTGCGATCCACATTTGACAAACGCTCAATAATAAATGCGGCAAGCAACCTGAACTCTGCCACAGCGGTTATGTCCACACCAGCTTCTTCTCCATCGGATCTGTCGGCATCTGATGCGCTCCGCACCCTCCAGTCCCAGCTTGACCGCTACTACGAAGAGGTGAAGCGGATCATCTTGGCGCGGCAGCATCCCGTCACGGGTCTGCTCCCTGCCAGCACTGCGATCAATTCCCACGGCAACTACACTGATGCCTGGGTACGCGACAACGTGTACAGCATCCTCTGCGTGTGGGGGCTGGCGCTGGCCTATCGCCGCATTGGGGAAGACCGGGGGCGCTGCTACGAGCTAGAGCAGAGTGTCGTCAAGCTGATGCGTGGGCTGCTGTTTGCCATGATGCGGCAGGCCCACAAGGTCGAAAAATTTAAACAAACCCAGCATCCACTGGATGCCCTCCACGCCAAATATGACCTGGCAACGACCAACACAGTGGTCGGCGACGACGGTTGGGGCCACCTGCAAATCGATGCCACCTCGATCTACCTGCTGATGCTGTCGCAGATGACGGCTTCGGGGCTGCAAATTATTTTCACGCTGGACGAGGTGAACTTTATTCAAAACCTCGTTTACTACATTGGTCGCGCCTACCGCACCCCCGACTACGGCATCTGGGAACGCGGCAACAAGATCAACCACGGCAATCCAGAGCTAAACGCCAGCTCGGTCGGCATGGCTAAGGCGGCGCTGGAGGCAATTAGCGGCCTCGACCTGTTTGGCGTGCGCGGCAGCCAGTCGTCCATTATCCACGTCCTGCCGGACGAAATTGCCCGCGCGCGAAACACACTGGAATCGCTTCTGCCCCGCGAGTCGGCCTCCAAGGAAGTAGACGCGGCGGTGCTGAGCGTCATTGGCTATCCCGCCTTCGCGGTCGAAGACCTGAGCCTGGTGGAACGGACTCGCAATAACGTCGTGACCAAACTCCAGGGCCGCTACGGCTGCAAGCGATTCCTGCGGGATGGCCACCAGACGGTCATCGAAGACCCGACGCGGCTGCACTATGAACCGTGGGAACTGAAAGCCTTTGAGCATATTGAGTGCGAGTGGCCGCTGTTCTTTACCTATCTGTATCTAGATGCCCTGTTTCGCGGCGACACAACGCAAGCAGAAGACTATCGCCAAAAGTTGGACGCAGTGCGCGTGGAGAAAGACGGGCTGAAGCTGCTGCCAGAACTTTACTACGTGCCACAAGAGGCGATCGCCCCCGAACGCGAACACCCCGGCAGCCAAACCCGCTTGCCCAACGACAACCTGCCCCTCGTGTGGGCCCAAAGCCTCTATCTCCTCGGTCGGCTCCTCCAGGAAGGGCTGATTGCCCCCGGCGACCTCGATCCCCTGGGGCAACACCTGCGCCTGGGTCAGCACCCCCGGCCCCTAGTGCAAATTTCCCTGCTGGCCGAAGATGAGGCACTCCAGGCAGAACTGGCCGCCTTTGGGGTGGCCACGCAAACGCCCAGCCAGATCGACCCAACCCAGGTGCGAACCTCGGGACAGCTTTCGGATGTGCTGACCCAGATTGGGCGCAACGACAAGTTGGGCCTGAGCGGTCGCCCTATCCGCCGCCTGCGGAGCCTGACCACCTCCCGCATTTTCAAGATCAAGGGCGAAACGATGGTGTTTTTGCCGTCGTTTCTGGATCAGCAGCAGTTTTATCTAACGCTCGATTACCACATCCTGGTGTCCCAAATCCGCGCTGAGGTGGCTTATATCTGGCGACACTGGAATCGCCTCGGCCGCCCCACCATGACGCTGCTGCTGACCCACGACATGCTGCGCGACAAAGAGCCGCTGCTGGAGCTATTCAGTGAGCTACGCGACGGGCACTGCGGCGGCATTCCCGTCACGCTGGGTCGCTTGCAGGAACTCATGCGAACCGCAGGCACCGAGCGGTTCGATTTCATCCACGAATTCGTGTTCGATACCTCGCCTGTGCAGGATGCCCTGCCCACGCCCTACTTCCTGACGCTGCGCCCCGACCGCAACCACCCGCTCAGCAGCGCCGAGGAGTTTCGCCTGGAGCGCGAGACAGATGTGCCTGCCTTGCTGGAACGCCTGCGCCATTCCGAAAACCTCTACGAGCAAATCGAAGTGCTGGAGGCGCTAAATCGGCTGGAGGGGCTGGAGTTTGACACAGGCTTTGGCGGGCCAGGGCGATCGCTCACCGTTGCCGATCTGCTCGACGAGATTTATGCCAAGGCCAGCCAACTGCGGCTGTGGGGCATTATCCGTCAGGCGGCGGGCCTGCTCGACAAGGTGGACGTGAACCTGTCGGATGCGGTGACAGATATCCTCGTGCGGCAAAAGCAAATCGCCGTGGGCAAGGCCTACAGCGAAGATTCGCTGATGACCAGCCCTATGTCCACCTATGAAATCATGGACAAGATCCGCGAGTTTGTGCGGCAAGACGTGCGCGATCGCCCCCTGACGCAGGAAATCCTGGTCTACCTGAGTATGCTGATCAAGACCGACCCGCACCTGTTTAAGGGCGTACTCACGCTGCGCGTCGGCTATCTGATCCTGCTGATTACTAGCGAACTGGCGCGAGAGCTGGACGTGACGCAGGATGAAGCCTACGAGCATTTGATGCAGCTCAGCCCGTTTGAGGTAAAAACGCGCCTCTACAAAGTCTTGCTGGAATATGAACAACTCAACGACATTCTCTTCCAGCAGGAGTCTCTGCACATCCGCCAGCAGCAAAATATTCAGTGGGCAGCCGTGCCCGTGGCTCCTGAACTGGTGGAACCCAGCGGCGAAGAGACGGCGGCGAGCGACTCTGCCAGCGGTGGCTGGGCCAAAAAGCGCCGCATGGAAGGCGCACTGACCAAGGTTCCCAAAGATTTCTATCGCTGCGTGTGGCGCGTGTTGCAGCACTGCAAAGGACTGGTCATCGGCGATAAGCTGGATCGGCGCAACCGTCTGGAAAGCGAACTGCTGCTGGAAATGACCCCCGGCGAGACAAACTTTGCGCTGCGAGTCGAACACCTGCTGAACAAAATTCAGGCTCCCGAATATCGCCAGGTGAATGTGGAAGCGCTGATGGCCCTGGCGGCGATCGCCGAACAAAACCCCGACCTCCAGTTTGAGGAATACATCGTGCTGGATGTATTCATCGGGCACGCCGTCCGCATTGCTTGGTTAGAGCGGCACCCCGAAGATGCCAACCGCTACGACGAGCGCAAAGGTCAAGCCTGGCCAGCCTTCTACGAACTGCCGCCGACCGCCGTTGCCGATGCGATGGTGAAGGCGCTGAAGTTCCTGACCGAACTGGGGCAGTCGCAGGCGGCGTAGGGTAGTCTGGGTGAAAGCTTTTGAGTAGAAAGCCTCAAGCTATACTGAGGGCAAAAGTCTGAGCTTACTGTCCTCTTTCATACTTAAATTTCAAGCAACTGGCGATCGCAATCTCACAGAAAGGTTTGATGCAATGGTTCAAAAAATTGCTTTATTCAACCACAAAGGCGGAGTTAGCAAAACCACAACCACCTTCAATTTAGGTTGGATGCTTGCCTCAAAAGGGAAAAGAGTCATTCTTGTTGATAGCGATCCACAATGTAATCTCACAGGCATGGCCTTGGGAGAGGAAACTGAAGATGACGAAGCCCGGATTCAAGAAATTTACAACACGGTATCAAACATAAAGACAGGCTTAGCTCCTGCGTTTGAATCACAACCAAGAGCAATCGAGGCTGTTGATTGTATTCCAGTATCAGGTCGAGATGATTTATTTCTATTACCTGGTCATGTTGGCTTTGCAGAGTATGAAGTGACACTTGGTATTGCTCAAGAGTTAAGTGGTTCGATTCAAGCCCTTAAAAACTTGCCAGGTTCTATCAATGATTTATTTGAGAAGACAGCAGCTAAGTTTAATGCAGATTATATTCTGATTGACATGAGTCCTAGCTTAGGCTCAATCAATCAGAACTTACTGATGATCAGCGATTTTTTTGTAGTCCCAACTACTGCTGACTTTTTCTCTGTAATGGCAATTGACTCTCTAGTTAAGGTTTTGCCCAGATGGCATGCCTGGGCTAGGTCAGCTAGTTCGCTTCAGATTCTGAAAGAAGCTAACTACCCTTTTCCTAATGTTAAGCTTCGGTTCCTAGGAACAATTGTGCAAAACTATAGAATTATACGAGGTAAAGAGACGGCTGCATTTCAAACTTGGATTGAGAAGATTGAGAAGTCTGTTGCTGAAAAACTGGTTCCGACTCTGAGACAGAGCGACATGATGTTGTCAGATTATGTGTATCGGGATCAGGGTCTTGAAGACAGCCTTTCTCTCGCAAAGATTTCTAACTTTAATAGCCTAATTGCTCTATCCCAGGAACATCGAACTCCAGTCTATGACCTAACCCCTGAGCAGTTAAGACAAACAGGTGTGGTCTTGGAGAAGAATCAGCAAAAGCAGGAAGAGTTTAGGAAAACTTTTTCAGATTTAGCAGACAAAGTTATTGCACTAAGCTCCGAAAGCTCCACGTATGCAGTCAGCGCTTGATCAGTTTCGCATCAGCATTAGTCGCGTTCGAGACCTGATTGCACTTCATAACTCCGTCAAAGCTCAAGCCACTGGCGCACTCGATGTATCAGATATGTTACGTGCTGCGCTCGTTCTTGCTGTAAGCGCGCTAGACTACTACGTGCATGAAGTTGTCACATTGGGAATGCTGGAAATTCATCGAGGCAATCGCCCTGAGCCATCGCCTTCAGCAAACACAACTCAATCAGCATTCTCGCGCTTTCAAGTTTCGCTGGGTGGTGCGCGTCAAGATCGATTAACAGCAATTGATATTACCTCATGGCTTGAGGCTGAAATGCAGCTATCTCAGGGTTATGAATTTCTCCGTAAGTCTCACACAATTTCAGATTTGGCTCCCATAATATCGAGCAGTATTCTCAATAAGTTAAACAATACGTCTTGGCTAGAAGGTGAAATTAGAGAGCGTTTAGGATATCAAAGCTTTCAGCAGGCAGACAAAATTGCCGATGCCATTAGATACATTTCAGACAAAAAATTGTGGGACGAAGTAGCTGCTCAAATGAGGAAGCCTGCAAAAGATATCAAACAAGAATTAAATTCAATCGTCGATCGAAGAAATAAAATTGCTCATGAAGCTGACATCGACCCAACTTTTAATATTGGCAGTCGATGGAATATTGATGAGGTGCTAGTTGGCGATGCAGTTGACTTTATTGAGAGGCTTGTTGAAAGTATCCATAAAGTGTTGTTATAAGTACGGTAAACAAACTAGCTCAATCTGTCTGGGTGAGTCTTCGTTAGTCGCATTAGCTACTACACTGTTCAGCCCATCACCAAACTTTGCTCAAGTCCAGCCGGAACCCTGGCAGCACGGGGTCGCCGCTGAGCGAGTCGGGGCTGTCTAGCACCTGCACCAACTCGCTAGGGCGGTAGATGTAGGCGCGGCGATCGCCCCGATCGAGCAGCCAGCCCAACTGAAATCCTGCTTCCTGCTGATATTCGCGCATCTTGGCTTGCAGGGTTTCCAGGCTGTCGTTGGGCGATCGCAGCTCAATCACCACATCGGGACAAATCGGCGCAAATCGCTCCTGCTGTTCCGGGGTCAGCGCGTTCCACCGATCCAGTCGAATCCACGCCGCATCGGGCGATCGCTTTGCCCCCGTAGACAGCTTGAATCCCGCGCTGGAGCTAAATACAAGTCCTGTTCCATCTTCATCAGACCAGTTTGCAAGCTGCTGAATAATCTTTGCTTCGCGATTGCCAGTGCCAGAACCAACGGGCGACATAATCACTAAATCTCCATCTGCATTTTGTTCGATTCGCAAGTCGCGATTGACCTGGCAAAACTCAAAAAACTGTTCCTCGCTCAGGGGCAGTGAGGGTGGCAGGTGGACCGTGAGAGAACCGGGGGCGATCGCCGTAGGTGTGGGGAGTTCGGATTGCATAGTCCGGAGTGTGGGGTGATGGGGTTTTGGGGTGTTGGAATAGGCAGAATTTCGGTGGGGCGCTGGCAAAGCGGCGGGGATAGCTTCACAATAGACGATGGGCCACCTGACAACGCCCAATCGGTGAACTAAACGCAATCTAAACGCAATATTATGAAGTGTCGGGTAAAGTATCGGGTGCAGCATGCCAGTTTTGCAGCCCGCTTCCCGAATTCTGACCTCTGAATCCCTAACCCACAAACCCTTATGTCCGAGTCCACAACCCCTTCTTCGATTCCCGAATCTGAGGCCCTGATGTCGCCGATAGAAGCTGCGGCGGATGAGACGTTAAACGGTGCATCAGAAGTCGCTAACGAGGCGGGTTCGGCGGCGCGCCAGCTTTTGGGCATGAAGGGCGCAAAGTCGGGCGAGACGAATATCTGGAAGATCCGCCTCCAGTTAATGAAGCCAATCACCTGGATTCCGCTGATCTGGGGTGTGGTGTGCGGCGCGGCTGCGTCGGGCAATTACACCTGGACGCTGGAAAATGTGCTGATTTCGGCGGCCTGTATGCTGCTGTCGGGGCCGCTGCTGGCAGGCTACACGCAAACCATCAACGACTACTACGACCGAGACATCGACGCGATCAACGAACCCTATCGCCCGATTCCCTCTGGCGCGATTTCGGTGCCGCAGGTGAAGGCGCAGATTTTGATTTTGCTGTTTGCAGGGCTGGCGATCGCCTATGCACTAGACCAGTGGGCCGGGCACGAGTTTCCGCAAATTACGGCGATCGCCCTCTTTGGCTCCTTCCTCAGCTATATCTACTCTGCACCGCCGCTGAAGCTGAAGAAAAACGGCTGGCTGGGCAACTATGCCTTGGGAGCCAGCTATATCGCGCTGCCCTGGTGGGCGGGCCAGGCGCTGTTTGGCGAACTGTCGCCGACGGTGATGGTGCTGACGCTGTTCTACAGCCTTGCAGGGCTGGGCATTGCTGTAGTGAATGACTTTAAGAGTGTGGAGGGCGATCGCCAGCTTGGGCTAAAGTCGCTGCCCGTGATGTTTGGCATCGGCACAGCAGCGTGGATTTGCGTCCTGATGATTGACGTGTTTCAGGGCGGCATCGCGGCGTACCTGATGAGCATCGGGCAAAATCTCTACGCCGTGCTGCTGATTCTGTTGGTGATTCCGCAAATCGTGTTTCAGGATATGTACTTCCTGCGCGACCCGCTGGAAAACGACGTGAAATATCAAGCCAGCGCCCAGCCGTTTTTGGTGCTGGGGATGCTGGTCGCCGCGCTGGCCATCGGCCATGCAGGCGTATAAGGCGTATATCGTTGCTCAATCCCTCACCCCGTCGCCGCCCAAACTCTAAAATCCAAAATCCCAAAATCCAAAATCGGCATCCTTTCCCATGCCCGTCGTCCGTGTCCGCCAGCACGTTAACCCGCTCAGTCAAAAGTATCAGCAGCCCGTTGCGCCGCCAGACTGGTCGCAGGTGTTTGCAAATCCGGCTCGACCGCTGCATTTGGATATTGGCTGCGGACGGGGCGTGTTTTTGCTAAAAATGGCGCAAATCGAGCCAGACTGGAATTTTTTGGGGCTGGAGATTCGCGAGCCGCTGGTGGAGCAGGCGCTGAAGTGGCGCGATGAGGAAGCGCTGAGCAACCTGCACTACATTTTTTGCAACGCCAGCAATTCGCTGGAGCCGCTGCTGCGATCGCTCCCACCGAATATTCTCCAGCGCGTCAGCATCCAGTTCCCCGACCCCTGGTTCAAGAAGCGACACCAAAAGCGGCGCGTTGTGCAGCCCAGCATGGTGCGGACACTGGCGAACCATATGCCCTCCGGCGGTGTGGTATTTCTGCAATCGGATGTCGAAGCGGTGGCGGCGGAAATGTGCGATCGCTTTCAGGAACATCCCGCATTTCAGCGCCAATCGGCCGAATGGCTACCCGATAATCCGCTACCCGTTGCCACCGAGCGCGAGTCGTCCACCCTTGCTCGCCGGGAACCTGTGTTTCGCGCTCTGTTTACGAAGAAGAATGAAGAGGGAAGAACTACGAAGAAGAATGAAGAGGGAAGAACTACGAAGAAGAATGAAGAGGGAAGAAAGAAGAACGAAGAGGGGCAGAGCATTTAGTTTCAAATAGTTTCAAATCCATGACGGCAGCCAGCGGCGTAGCTGTAGCCCGTCCGCAGAGAGGGGCAGTCCCAGAAACAGCGGCATCCAGAAGATAAAGCCGAAAATTACGAGGGCGATCGCCCCCCACGCCAGCCGCCGTGACCAGGGTTTGGTGCTGTGGAGCCAGCGATCTAGGACGAGTGCTAGACCCAGCACGGTCAGCAGTTCGGCGCTCATGTAGTGATACAGAAAGGTGCAGCGGGTGACGCGCATCCACATCAGCCATTGCACGGCCCAGTTGCCCACCACAAAGGCGGCAGCGCTAAGGTATGGCTGTGTATCGGGAGAGAGGCTCAGGGTCGATTCTGTGCCAGAGCGGGCTGCCTGCACGGCGGTTGCCCAGCGCCACAGCCAGTAGCCCACCACGCCCACCAGCAGCGCGATCGCCACCGTTGAGAGCCACCACAGCGTCGGCGTGCCCATTGCGTGGACATCGTAAACGACATCACCAGCATGAGTGGGTGCGTCTGGCCCGACGACGGGCACCGGATCGCCCGGAGCCGCCGTTTTGTAAAAATAGGCAACCGGACGCAGCATCAGCGGCCAGGTATACCACGGCGAACAGTAGGGGTGAGCGTCCATGCCGCCCACACGGCTGTGATAGTCGAGGATGCGGTTTTGCCAGCCTGCAAAGCTGGTGCTGGGGTCGAGTTGAATGTAAGGCAGCCAGCTCAGGTAGTAGGTCAGAAAAGGAATTCCCGCCATGCTCAGCGCCCACACGCCCGCATTCAAGCGAGACAGACCCGACAGCGGCGCGGCGAAGGGCAGGCTGGGCAATCCGCGCTGCTGCAACCGCTGCATTCCCCATGCCACTATCCACAGCAGGTACGCCCCCGCCAGAAACGCTACGCCGTTCCACTTGATCCCCACTGACGCGCCGAAGCCTATGCCTGCCAGCACTAGATTCAGCCAGACGACGGAGGTGAGTTTGTTGGCGGAATGCAGCCTGTGGAGCGATCGCAACAAAAACCACCAGCCCAGTAGCCCAAATAAGATTAGATAAACATTATTCAACGCATAGCGCGATTCGACGAGTAAAAATCCTTCGCAGGCTGCTAGCAGTGCCGTCAGTAAGGCGATCGCCTTTCGCCCGGTCAGCAGGCGGGCGATCGCCCCCAGCACCAGCGGAATCACGGCTCCCGTCACGGCATTCAGCCAGCGGTAGCTAATCGTTGAAATGTATAGCCCACTCAGCCCGTTGTAGGTTTCTGGCCCGCCCCAGCCCAGCCGCTCCGACAGCCAGATGCCGCCCGCAATCAGGTACGTGCTGAGGGGCGGATGCCCGCCAAATTCCTGCTTCCCCTGCAAAAACGCCGCCGCAAACTTGGCGTAATATACCTCGTCAAAGACCAGCGTATTGAACCGCCCCAACCCCCACAGCCGCAGCGCCAGCGATACAACAAAAAGACTCGCCAGCCCCAGCCCATACCACGGCAGCCGGGAAGACGAAGCAGATTTGAAACGCTTGGAAATTGGGACAGTGCGGCTCATGGGCGATTCGCGAAGCGATCCCTGTGGGAATCGTGGAGGCGTGCATTTCTCAACCATCATAAACAACCAAGCCCGCTGGCAGGTCAGGGGGCTGAGGGCTGGGGGCTGGGGGCTGGGGGCTGGTTCCCTGCGCCTCAGGATAGGTGATATGGCTCTAGACATACAGGTTAGGACAAGTCGAAATTAGCCAAGCCTGATGCAGCCAGCTTTTCAAGCCTAACCCCTAACCCCTAACCCCCTGTTCCCCCCTCTGCCCTTTCGGGCATTCTGAGGACTGGAGACAACAGGGTGGATCATGCTAGCAAGAGTTTGGAGCGCTTCGCTGATTGGCATCGACGCAATGAAGGTAGGCGTGGAGGTGGATATCGCTGGGGGGCTGCCTGCGATTGTGGTGGTGGGGCTACCCGATACGGCCGTGCAGGAATCCAAAGAGCGCGTGAAGGCGGCACTGAAGAATGCGGGCTATGCCTTCCCCATGCGGCGGGTGGTAATTAACCTGACCCCGGCAGATTTGCGAAAAGAGGGACCCAGCTTTGATCTGCCGATTAGCATGGGCATTTTGGCGGCTTCGGAGCAGGTGAATGTGCAGCTATTGGAGCAGTTCATTTTGCTGGGTGAGGTGTCGCTGGATGGGTCGCTGCGGGCAGTGGCGGGTGTGTTGGCGATCGCCGCCACTGCCAAGCAACTGGGAATGCGCGGTATCGTGGTGCCCGCTGACAATGCCCGCGAAGCCGCCCTGGTGCAAGGTATTGACGTATACGGCTTCCAGCATTTGTCGGAGGTGGCAGATTTTCTAAACCATCCCGACCGCTACCAGCCACTCCAGGTAAATGCAACTGAGGAGTTAGCGCGATCGCCCTTTACGGGTCTAGACCTCAAAGACGTGAAAGGTCAGGCCCAGGCCCGCCGCGCTTTGGAAATTGCCGCCGCTGGGGGACATAATTTGGTATTCGTTGGCCCGCCGGGTAGCGGCAAAACCATGCTGGCCCGACGGCTTCCCGGCATTTTGCCGCCGCTCAGCTTTGAGGAAGCGCTGGAGGTGACGCAAATCCACTCCGTCGCTGGACTGCTGAAGGAACGGGGGAGCTTGGTGTGCGATCGCCCCTTCCGCAGTCCCCACCACTCTGCTTCGGGCCCGTCGCTGGTCGGCGGCGGCAGTTTCCCTCGCCCCGGAGAAATCTCGTTGGCACACCGAGGAGTTTTATTTTTAGACGAACTCACTGAATTTAAGCGGGATGTCCTCGAATTTCTGCGACAGCCGCTCGAAGATGGCTGCGTCACCATCTCCCGCACGCGCCAGTCCGTCGCCTTTCCGGCACAGTTCACCCTGGTCGCCAGCACCAACCCCTGCCCCTGCGGCTATTTTGGCGACACAGTGCAGGCCTGTACTTGCTCTCCCCGCGGCCGCGAGCAGTATTGGGCCAAGCTGTCGGGGCCGCTGATGGATCGGATCGATTTGCAAGTCGCAGTGAATCGGCTGAAGCCAGAAGAAATGATCCAGCAGCCCAAAGGCGAAGACTCTCAGACCGTGCGCCAGCGGGTGCAGCAGGCGCGGAGTCGCTCCCAGACGCGGCTTCAGAGCGAAGGGCTGCGCTGCAATGCCGAGATGCAGAGTCGCCACCTGCGGAAATGGTGTCGGTTGGACGACGCGACTCAGGCGCTGCTCGAAGGAGCCATTCGCAAGCTGGGGCTGTCGGCCCGCGCCACCGATCGCATTCTCAAAGTCGCCCGCACAATCGCCGACTTAGCAGGCGAAGACGGGTTGCAAACTGCCCACGTCGCCGAAGCAATTCAATATCGCACCATTGACCGAATGCAGTAGGGCAAGTCAATCCGCCTTCGTCGCTAACCGCTGGGTTTTAGTCCACCCAGCCGATTTCGTCGTTGCTGATGGATGGAGCGACAGGGCCGGGCAGCGGCGGGGGCGATTGCAGCGTGCGTCGTAGCTCTAGCTGGGAGGTTTGGGACGGCTCGTGGCCAGGATGCACCTCTTTGCGGGGAGCCGGAGTGGCAGCAGTCGCTTTTTCAGCAGCTTGGGGAGCGGATTGGGCAGCGGGCTGGGCGAGGGGCTGGGGAGCGGCGGCGGCTTTGGCTTCTGCGCTAAGTTTGGCGTTTAATTCTGTCAACTGCACAATGACGCGCTTGGTTTCATCTAGCTCAGTCTTGAACTGGGCGGACGCGGCGGCTTCTGCCTTGAGCTGGTCAATCTGAGTCTGCTGGGCGGCTAACTCGGCCTCTAGGGCTGCAATCTTGCGCTGGAGGATGGCTTCGTTGGCTTGCGAGGTTTCCAGGGCGGCTTGCAGATCGGGCCCCGCGCCGGAAGGAGTATCGGAGGCGGGTTCCAGAGTAGTTTCAGGGGCAGGTTCAGTGGCAGGTTCAGGGGCAGGCTCAGGGGAAACTTCAGGGGCGATCGCCTCATTCTCCATCTCAGCACTCGCCGTCTCAGCGCCTTTTTCTGCCATAGGGTCGGGCGCTGATGCGTCGGTTCGCTCCAGGGTTGAGGTGTTTTTCGTGTCGGTCTGATTGTCCATATTGCTTTTCTCCCATGCCCCACTTGACGCAGTAAAACGTCTTTGCGGCTTAACTCGCTTGCGTGCCATGCTACCTGATCTAAACCCTATACCATTCTCCCCCGCCTGACTATAGCGCCGAATCTTCCACAAGTGAGGAATCCATCACGTAAATTGACGCGAGTTCATTAAATTTCAGGTTTAATCAGGCGAGAGATTCTTCCAACTGCGTAAGCTCTAAAAGAAAGCGCCGTCGGAGTCTGAGAGAGCAAGACCCAACGGCGCTACCGAACTGGATGAGTTAAATCAGTTGAACTTCAGAGCAAACTTTGATGGGCAGAGGCGATCGCCTACAGCGGCCCCTCAAAGTTGCTGTTGGGCTGTCCCAGGGCGCTGCCGATGGGCCCCTGAGAGACATAGCCAATGCGCTCATTATTGGCTTTGCCCGTATAAAACACGCGAACAAACCTGCGGCCACCTTCGACGTAGCTATCCTGCGGCTCCGTCAGGAATACCGTTGCGCCACCTGCGGGGCCGTCGTTTTGGGCTTTGCCCGGCTCCCAGTAGGCCAGCAGCCCGTTGGGTGCGCTGGTCATCCGAACCCGATAGCGTGCGCCCTTGCGGATCTCGGTGGGGACTCTGAGGAAAGTCGCGTTGACCCAGCCAATCACAGGCTCTTTGATTTGGGCCCGTCCGTCGCCGACGATCCCCGTCAGCTTCACGCGCTGGCTGGAGGGCAGGTTGATCGCTACGCCACTGAGGTCGGCATAGTCGTAAACCTGAACGGCACGGTTGGTTTCGCGGGTTTGGTTTACCAATTCGCGCTTTTCTTGAATAGTCACCATAAGGTGCAGACTCCTTATCCTATGTATGGGTACTTTTGTATGGGTAAGTTTGACGTTGCGTAGACAGTACGCGGCTTATGCGTAGCCCATGCGTAAGATATGCGTAAGGTATGCGTAAGGTATGCGTATCGAAAACGTAACGGCTGTGTATGCTGCGAAGCTATCGTGCCTCGCAGGGATTAACTTCACCGGGGCTTCGTAGAATTTCGGAGGCGATCGCCCTTTTTTCAAAAAAGATCCGATCGCCCTCCGTAGAAATGCGCGAAAAAAAGCGCGAAAGAGTTCGCAAAAAAAGTGCGATCGCCCAGACAAACCTGCTGCTTGGCAGACCATCCGGGCGATCGCATTCACCAAGAATGAGTGGAGAAACCAGAATTAGTGAAAAATCCGTCAGATATCAAGCGGCAGGACAGTATGACCTCCCTCACTGCTTAGCTCCTAGCCATCTAGCAGTCCATCACCTTGCTTCAGGATCTCCTTCAGGAACCAGCGGTGCTTCTGGTGAACCTGTACCAGGCGGGTTAGCAAGTCAGCCGTCCCGATATCGCCAGCATCGTCCGCCAGTTCAGCATCTTCATGCATTTCCGCGATGATGTGTTCGTGAGTGGCGATCGCCTCTTCCACCATCTCCCGCACCTTCAGCTTGCCCTTAGACGGCTTCACAGTGGCGGCAGGCAGATAGTCTGCGGGGTCGGCAATCGGCGCGCCATCCAGCATCAGGCTCCGCTCGGCCAGCTCGTCTAGCATGGCAAAAATCTCATTGCCATGTTCTTCAAACAGTAGATGCAGGTCACGGAACAGCGGTCCGTAGGTCATCCAGTGATACTTCTTGTAGTTCAAGTAGGCGACCAGCGTATTCGCTTGTTCGCGATTCAGCGCCTTGACCAAAGCAGTTTGACGAGCCTCTAGTGTCGTTGTCATACGAAAACCTCGCTATTTAACGATTATCCAAATTCAGTCCAAACATTCAGCAACTCAAACAATTAGCCAGTCACTGATAGAGCGACACAGAACAGTTCGGCGGCTCAAGGCTACAGAGACACCTTCTCAATGAAGAACCCCTCCGACCACAGATCAATCACCAAGAGCCAGTACACTCACAAACCAACCGCACTGCTCCAAAATCTTCAGTTGCCTCTAGTTTCTAGCACTTTCATGAAATCTTCATCCTTCCAAAGAGACGTTTGCTGAGGGTGATGGCTCTACCTCGCGTCGGTTGACCGACCAGAAACCGCCTCATTGCGTTGCTAGCAGGCAGTCTAGGAAGGGCGATCGCCCCCAGAGATCCTGCGCCTAGTGATCCTGAAACATCCCGAATGCAACCTTCTCGATACAACCTTTCTAAATCATACTCGTTATGAGTTTGTTTTGACAACTCCTGTTCCGAAGTTCAACCGTCAGCCCCGCCCAATTAAAACCAAAAGGGCCGTCTTTTCACAGAGCTAATTGCTCGAAAAGACAGCCCGTTTTAAGTTCAAAAACCAATTCAAAAACAGCCAGCAGCTTAGTACAGCTCTTCTTCCTGATGGGTCATGATCACCACGTCAGACGTGGGGTAAGCAACGCAGGTCAGTACATAGCCTGCTTCGATTTGGTCGTCGTCCAGGAAGGACTGGTCAGACTGGTCTACGGTGCCTTCTTTGATTTTTCCAGCGCAGGTCGAGCAAGCACCCGCACGGCAGGAGTAGGGCAGGTCGATGCCTTGCTCTTCCGCCGCATCGAGGATGTATTCATCATCGGGCACTTCGATCGTGGTATTCAGCCCTTCGGCTTCGTTGATCAGCGTAACCTTGTAGGTTGCCATGCAACAGTCCTCTCAAAATACTTGAAACGGCAGTAGGGGGTCGCCCAGTTCTAGAATCCGATAGCAATAATTGCCTACGGGCTAACCCTATTTCTGATACTACGGGAAAACTTTTGCCCTGCAACCGCGATCGCCCCTCAGGTCGAATTGGATTCGTAATGAAAAACTCAACTTCAACCCGGAATTGCTTATACCTGGAGACAAGCTGTTAACTCTGCAACCGTTTTACCCAGAAACAGGTTTATCCAGGAACAGGTTTACATAGAGATTGGTTTACAGAGATCGGTTTACAGAGATCGGTTTACAGAGAGACGGGCGCATGATGCTCGTGCCAGTGCCGCGCAATATCAACCCGGCGACAGACCCACACCCGGTCATGCTGCATCACATAGTCGAGGAAGCGGGCCAGGGCGGCGGCGCGGCCGGGGCGGCCCACCAGCCGACAGTGCAGACCAATGCTCATCATCTTGGGCGCGTCGGCTCCCTCGGCATACAGCACATCGAAGGCATCGCGCAGGTAGGCAAAAAACTGGTCGCCAGAATTAAAACCCTGGGCAGTGGCAAACCGCATGTCGTTGTTGTCGAGGGTATAGGGAATCACCAAGTGGGGGCGACCATAATCATGTACCCAGTAGGGCAAATCGTCGGCATAGCTGTCGGCATCGTAGAGAAAGCCCCCCTCTTCCACCACCAGTCGCCGCGTGTTGGGACTCATGCGCCCCTGATAAAAGCCGAGGGGCCGGCTGCCGGTGACCTGGGTCTGGATGGCGATCGCCTTTTGGATATGCTCGCGCTCTACCTCTTCGCTGACATATTGATAGTCGATCCATCGATAGCCGTGGCTGGCAATTTCCCATCCGGCTTCCACCATTGCCGCCGCTGCCTCTGGATTACGTTCCAGCGCCATCGCAATGCCATAGACCGTCACGGGCAGTTGCCGCTGGGTAAACAGCCGATGCAGCCGCCAAAAACCCGCCCGACTGCCATATTCATAAATCGATTCCATATTCATATGGCGCACCCCCAGCAGCGGCGACGCACCCACAATTTCTGATAAAAACGCTTCCGATGCCGCATCGCCGTGCAGGATGCAGTTTTCGCCGCCCTCTTCGTAATTAATTACAAACTGCACCGCCACACGGGCCTGATTGGGCCAGCGTGGATCGGGCGTGTGGCGGCCATAGCCGACCAGATCGCGGGGATAAGAAGTAGACATAGGTACTTAGAGAATGTTTGGAAGAAGTTCAGAAGAGGTTTGGAGTCGCAAAGGAATAGATCGGCCGACCCAGACTGCCTCAGCAACCTTGAAAGATGGATTCTGGGGCCCAATTAGACAGGTATTGTGCCACACCGTCGAGAGGCAATTTTGTTTTTGTCAGATTTTTGGGGATTCATTCCCTCTCTGGCTTTCCCCCTGCGGATCTCTGGCTTAGTATGGCTGGCTACGCATAGACAATCTCAGAGGCGCTAAATTACGATCACATTAATACGTTAAGAAATCCATAAGAAATCAGGCTGAGATGGCTACTCCAGTCAAGCTTAATAACCGCCAGCAGCAGGTACTCAGCGCTACGGTGCGTCAGTATATTGTCACGGCTCGACCCGTTGGCTCTGAGGCGCTGGTAGAAGAATTTAACCCCCGCGTCAGTTCGGCGACGATTCGCAATGTGATGGGTTATCTGGAGCGCGAGGGTCTGCTCTATCAGCCCCATACCTCAGCGGGGCGCGTGCCGTCCGATTCGGGCTATCGGGTGTATGTAGATCAGCTGATGATCCCATCAGAGGAGGCCGCTCGCCGGGTTGATCGAGTGCTGGCGCAGCAGCTGGATGCCGAAGGCTGGAGCCTGGAAGCCGTGCTGCATGGTGCGGCGCAGATTCTCTCGACGCTCAGCGGCTATATTGCGCTGGTGACGATGCCCCAAAGCACAGTGGCTCAGGTGCGCCATTTGCAACTGGTGCAGATTGATCCGGGACGGCTGATGCTGATTGTGGTGCTGGATTCTTACAAAACGCAGTCGGTGGTGGTGGATCTGCCCAAAGCGCCTGCCGATTCTGCCCAATCTCCAGATGATCCGGAACTGCTGGAGCGGGAGCTACAGGTTTTGTCGAACTTTTTGAATGCTCATTTGAAAGGGCGATCGCTCAGTGATGTGGCCTCGCTAGACTGGTCAGAACTGGGGCGCGAATTTGAGCAATACGCCAACGTGCTACGGGGGTCGCTGGCGGACCTGGAGCGGCGCACCCAGTCGCCAGTGTCTACCCAGATCTTCATTAGCGGCGTGGCGGAGGTGCTGCGGCGACACCCGGAATTTTCCGAGCTACATCAGGTGCAGACGATTTTGCATGTGCTAGAGGCAGAGCAAGACCAGCTCTGGCCGCTGATTTTTGAGGCCGATTCGGACGGGGGCGATCGCCGCGTCATGATTCGCATCGGTTCCGAAAACCCGCTAGAACCAATGCGCGGCTGTACGCTGATTTCCACCACCTACCATCGGGGCAGTGTACCCGTGGGCAGTCTGGGAATGCTGGGTCCGACGCGCATGATGTACGAAAATGCGATCGCCCTATTGGAAACCACAGCGGACTACCTTTCTGATACGCTGAGTCAGTCCTAGTCTGATACGCTGAGTCAGTCCTAGTGTTTTAGCTTCAACATTCCTCACCCCATGACTTACTGCCTCGGCATTGTTACCCAATCTGGCTTTGTGGTGGCAGCAGATTCGCGCACAAACGCGGGCGTAGACTACATTTCCACCTATCAAAAGCTGTTTGACTTTTCAGAGCCGGGTCAGCGAGTCATCCTGCTTTGCACCTCTGGCAACCTGGCCATTACCCAAGCCATCGTAAATTCCCTCAACCGCGACCTGAAATTGGGCGAATGCGAGAGCTTCCACACGCTGCCCACGCTCTACGATGCCGCCTGCTATGTGGGCGAGAAAATTCGCCATATTCAGGAGCGAGAACGCCCCTGGCTGGAGCGCGACAAAATCGACTTTTCCTGCAACTGTTTGCTAGCGGGTCAGTTTCAGGGCGAGCCGCCGGAGCTTTATCTAATTTATCGTCAGGGCAACTGCATCCAAGCAACGCCTGAAACACCGTTTTTGCAAATTGGCGAAACGAAATATGGCAAGCCAATTCTGGATCGCATCCTGACCTACAACACGAGCGTTGAGGATGCAGCAAAATGCGCTCTGTTGTCCATCGACTCTACAATGAAATCTAACATCTCGGTAGGTCCGCCAATTAACCTAGTTATGTATCATGCCAATTCTTACAAAATTAGGCATCGTCTACGGCTAGAGCAAGATGATTTATACTTGACTGAAATTCGCAAACAGTGGGAAGCATCCCTCAAACAGGCCTTCGATCAAATGTCGCCAATCCAATGGTTTGAGTTGTAAGGTTTTAGCCGCAGTTGTTTAACCCGACTCTTGCATTGGATTTGGAATGACTCTAGGGGGCTATTCAGTTGGCTAATTTCGATCTTCTTTGGCAGGATTCACCATAAATTTCACGGCATTGCCTAATTCCATCGGGAACAGCACTACGGTATTAGAAGGACTGCCGGCTAGTCCGTCTATAGTCTGTAGCGTTCTTAGCTCAAGAGCAATGGGATTCTTCTGCATTAGCTCCGCGGCTTCTGCTAAGTTCTGAGCCGCGATGCGATCGCCCTCTGCTTTAGTAATAGTTGCTCGCTTTTCTCGCTCGGCTGAGGCTTGTCGGGACATAACTTTTTTCAGCTCTTCAGGCAAATCAAAATCCTGTAGTTGAACTGAATCAATTCCCAGACCCCAGTCTCGTACTTTTTCCCCCACAATAAGCGCAATTTGATCTTGAACCTTCTCCCGTTCTGATAAAAGCTCATCTAGAGTCAAGGAACCTACAACGTCCCTCAAGGCAGATTGTACATATTGAGAAGTCGCAAATGCATAATTTTGAACCTTAGTAACAGCTAGCCCAGGATCTTTGACCACTAAGAAAAGCGCACTATCAATTTCTACAGGAACATTGTCTCGAGTGATGGACCTCTGCCGGGGGATATTTACTACTTGAACCCGCATGTCCAAAAAGCGGACGCTCTCAATAAAAGGAAGCACATAAAACATCCCAGAACCACGGACTTCTGAAAATTTTCCTAGGGTTAGGATGACCCCTTTTTCCCACTCTGCGGCGACCCGCACACCACTCACTGCCTTGCTCCATAAAAGGCTCACAATGGCAGCCCCTGTAATCCACGGTAGTCTGTTTTGTAATTTGCCTGGGTTGAAGGCTGCATCGCCAATCGTAAACAGGAACAGCGGCAAAACGAGTAACCAAAATAAAACACCTCTGACGGGCCCTCCTAGAGAAACATGTCCAACATGAGGGTCAGCATAAACTCTGCTCTCTTCTCTGTTCATGATTTTTGCATCTGAAGAACTAAGAATATTAGCCATGTTATTTATTGCCTCTAAAAATACAGTAAGCATTCAGAGAGAATACGGAGCTTTGCAGCTTCAGCCGCTGCTCGTTGTCAATCGGCAGTGTTGCTGATAAAGCTCCAAGCCCGCGCTATTACTCCTCACCGAATGCTTCTACTCTGGCTAAGGTGACAGGGAGAGTGCAATGAGTTGTTACAGTTATTTACCCGGTTCATTAGTGTTTGATGAAGGAGCCTCTGAACCAATGAATACCTATTAGAGAAACTCCCCTAGGCTTTGGTATTGGAAGGCTTTTGGCGATCGCGCAGGATAAATTCGGCGATCGCCAAATCCACCGGAGTCGTCACTTTCAGATTCGTCTCTTCACCCTGCACAATCCGCACTGCAAGCCCACATTGCTCAAATAGCGCCGCATCGTCGGTCACTTCCCAGCCCATCTCGCGACCCGTCTCGTGGCAGCGTTTCAGCGTTTCCACATCAAAGCCCTGCGGCGTTTGGGCAGCCCAGAGTTGGCTGCGATCGGGCGTAGACTGGATGATTTCGGTTCCCGGTGAAACGACTTTGATCGTGTCTTTAACGGGTACGGCAGCAATCAGCCCAGCACAGTGCAGCAGCGCCTCGCTGCATCGATCGAACAGATCTGGCGTGGCCAAACACCGCGCTCCGTCGTGGATCAGCACCCGCTCTGCAACGGCAGGAAGCTCTTGCAAGCCGTTATAGACTGACTCCTGCCGGGTTTTGCCACCGGGAATCAGGCGCACCGTCCGCCCCATGCCCAGCCCTGCGGCAATGTCCCGAAAGTCTTGCCACTCTTCGGGCTGGGCAACGATGCCGATCCAGTGAATCGACGGCGCAGCTTTGGCCGCCAGCAGCGTCCAGGCAATGATCGGTTTGCCCAACAGCGGCAGCAGCAGCTTGTTGCGAGTTGCGCCCATGCGTTTGCCAGAGCCAGCAGCAGGAATCAGCAGGTACACCAGCCACCTCCCGCTAGGCGTGAGCCGGCGACGCGATGCCACCCGTCACCATCTCTTCGGGCAGATCGAGCGTATCGCCCATGCGCGTGCCGTCGTGATAGGCCGCCAGCAGAGTGGGACAGGTCTTCCCCCAGGCGATCGCCCCCGTGCGGTCTAGCCCAATGGCTCCAAAGTCGCGCCGATTTTGCTCCGCCTCAATAAACGACCGCTCAAAGGCTTGCAGCAGCGTTTGCCCATCAATCACGCGCACCACGATCCGCGCCGCCAGACACTCGTCGATAATGTCTTCGCCAATGCCCGTGCAGCTTACAGCGGCGTGGTGGGTGGCGTAGTTGCCTGCTGGCATCGCGGAATCGCTGACTCGCCCAATCCGCTCAAAGCCCTTGCCGCCCGTGGACGTACCCACCGCAAGCTGACCTTCCCCATCCAGCGCCACCACGCCAATCGTGCCGCGACCCGCCTCCGACACCAGCTCTTTTTCGGCTACCACGCCTGCCATTTCTTTAGAGAAATTATGGTCGCGCTCCTGAATCCATTCCTTCAGGCGAATTTCTGTCAGCGGGTCATAGGACGGCACGCCCAGTTCCCGCATCAGTTCCAGGGAACCATAGTCGGATAAAACGCGATCGCTCCCATCCTGCAAAAACAACGCCAAATCAATCGGGTGCTGCACCCGCGAAGTGTTGATCACGCCGCTAAACCGCTGCGCCGAGCCGTTCATCAGCGACGCACTCATGCGAATTTGCCCATCCGATTGCAGCACCGACCCCGTACCCGCGTTGAACCGGGGATCGTCCTCTAGCATCTGGCAGCCGCGCACCACTGCTGCTTGGGCACTCGCTCCCGCCAGCAGCATTCCATACACTTCTTCGATCACCCGGTAAAGCGACAGCCGCACAGCATCCGCCCCACCCTTACTCCGGAGCGAACTGCCCGCCCCGCCATGAATGATTAGCTTGGGTTGAACCTGACCCATCAGCATAGAAAGCCCTTCTCCAGTAGTCCACAGTGAATGAAGCCCGCAAAACGCTACTGCCGACGCTGCGGCATTTCGTCATCATCCGATTTCGCCTGGGCGCGACGACGACGGCAGCGTTCGGAGCAATACTTGACCTCATCCCAGCAATCTTCCCACTTTTTGCGCCATGTAAATGGCCGCTGGCATACCGGACAAAGTTTGCTGGGCAGATCAGATTTGGAGCGAGGCATTTTGAGGGGTTGGGAGTTTAGGAGTTGGACGTGAGGCGATAGACCTGGAGCGTGAGGTTGGAGATGGTCATCGCGGTGGGTGGAGAAACGGGCAGATGTTCTTTGGGGCGCTCGTTGCGGAGTTGGTGAACGGCGGCTTCGGTGAGCAGCACCTCATCGGTTTCTGCCAGGTCTTCCCCCAGCTTGGAGGCAAGGTTCATCTCTTCGCCGTAGACATCTTGATAGCACGACCCATCGGAAATCATGATTAGGTCGCCGTAGCCAATGCCAATGCTGACGTGTTTGTCTATGGTGGCAAGCTGGCGCATCATTTCGCGGGAAGCGGCGATTGCCCTTTCCACACTTGGAAACACTGCATACACATTATCCGCCTCTAGCTTAAACGGGCTGCCCTGGTGTGCTTCCACAATCGGCGCAACAATGCCACGCATCCGCTCAATTTCGGCCAGCGCGGCGATAATGCCCTGCTCCTGCGACAGGCGCGAAAATCCAGAGGAATCCAGCACTAAAATTGCATGGGTTTCCATAAACCGGGCGCGGATTTGGGCATCGATTTCAGCCGCGCGATCAGGGTATTGGTTGCGGGCTTGTAGCAGCCGTTCTAGTTCTACTTCAGTATCGGTGGACATAGGTGAATGAGAGGATTGGACAAGGAGAAATTCTCTCGGATTAGCGACAGTCTTGCAGCCTCTATTCGTCTGGCAGATCGCCAAACCGTTGACGATAGCGTTCCAGTTGCTCCTCTGGAGTTAGATACCGTCTTCCCTGTTCGTTATACCAATACAGCGCTTCCCGCACGACCGTTCCATCCTGGTAAGGGCTGCGGCCCATTCCCAACCCCACCTCCGGCATCCAGTAGGGTTCACCAATTTGCAACTGGTAAGCGCCGTCCTGCAATTTATACACCTCAAACGGCTGGTGCTGGTCGCGTCGCCAGTATTGGGGGTTATAGATGACGTAATACAACACGCCCAACCGGGCATAGGTCGCCATTTTCGCATCGTATTCTCCGCCTGGAGTCAGCGACACCACCTCCAGCGCCAGCATCGGGACAACTCCTGCCTCTTCCCACACCACATAGCTTTTGCGAGATTCCCCCGCTTTATGGCGTTCCACGCCGAGGCTGAGAAAACCGTCCGGCACGACGGGCACCAGCGGCGAAACCCCCGTCGTGTGGTAGATGCCCATATCTACGCCAAAGAACCAGTCGTTGCGCTCTGCCCAAATGAACTTGAGCAAAAACAGCAGGATATTGGGAATGAGATTCTGGTCTTCGTTATCCACGGGCGTATCGTCTGAGCAGGGCAGCTCAGCGCTTGAAGGTAGATGGAGCCAGCGGTCGGTCACCATTGCGGCAGCTCGCGGGAATTCAAAGGATTCGTTTATTTTATTGCAGGGGTTAGAGGTCAGGTTCAGGAGGAAAAGTGAGCCTGAATCTCGACCGATCTCATCTCTCTTACATAACAAGGCTACCCATGAAAGGATAGAAAGTCTTACATTGCGTTGAGTTGGCTGTCCAAACTCTAAAAAATTGTCAAATTGTCAAATCGCCAATATTTCCAGAATTGCTGGAAGCCTTGCAAACGCTTGACTGTCCAACCAAAATCGCAAATCCAAAATCGCAAATCCAAAATCCAAAATCGATATCAGTCGTCGCCAAATCGCGGAGAAGCCAGCGCCACCAGCCCATACACGCGAATGCCTCGTGCTTCCAGACAGGCAGCCGCGTTCCGCGCCGTGGCTCCGGTGGTGTAGATATCGTCGAGCAGCAGCACCGGGCGGCGGGGCGATCGCCCAAAAGCAGGACCCACCTGAAACGCACCGGCCACATTTTGCGATCGCGCTTCTACACTCAGCCCAAACTGTGGGGCCGTCGCCCGCACGCGCACCAGCCCGCGACGCTCCAGCGGCAGCCGGGTGATCTGACAAAAGGATGCAGCCAGCAGTTCTGCTTGGTTAAACCCGCGCTGCTTTTGCTTGTCGGCGTGCATTGGAATCGGCACCACGATCAGCGGCGTTTTTCCATGCACGGAATGCAGCCAAGCGCGACCCATCGCGTGACCGAGCGGCCGCGCCAGTTCGGGATGATGGTTATATTTCAGCGTGGCGATCGCCTGCTTGAGCGTGCCCTGATACTTGCCCCAGGAAAACACCGGCAGCGGCGGCCGCCATTCGGTTGTGGGCTGAGGCATTTGGCAGTGCGTCAGGCGGCGATCGCAGTCAATGCACAACGGAGGAGTGGGCGATCGCCCATCTGTGCGGCCACACATCGGGCAACAGGGCTGCAAAACCAAATTCATCAAGGGCTGGAGCAAATTCATCAATCTGTCTCAGCGAGAATCGCGGAAATCACAAGAATGTCAGTCTCAACCAAGAATTCAGACTTAACAATGATTCCTCCCTTCAGAATTCCCGCTGGGCGGCTCCAGAAACTTGCCCAACCTAAAGACTTTGCAAACAGAATTTGCTGAGCTAGGGGGATGCGTTATGCTGGTAATCCCTGCATAGAGAAAACGGGTCGGCAAGTGGGCCAACCGCAATGTAGCGGCAGACTTCTTTTTGCAACGAATTGCAACGATTTAGTCAGTGACAATTAATAAATTTCTGGTTCCACCCCAGTCCGACCGACTTACTATGAGGATGTCCACCTTTAGCTGATGAGTCGATAGCATCTTTAAAATTCACTTGCCCATGGCGCTGAACAAACCCACTCGCGATCTGCCCACGATTAACGAACGCATTCGTTTCCCAAAAATTCGAGTCATTGACACCGATGGCGGTCAGTTGGGGATTATGACCCCCCGCGACGCGCTCAAGCTGGCCGAAGAAAAAGAGCTTGACCTAGTAATGCTAAGCGACAAGGCCGACCCGCCCGTGTGTCGGATTATGGACTATGGCAAGTTCAAGTTTGAGCAGGAAAAAAAGGCACGCGAGGCCCGCAAAAAGCAGCACACGTCCGACGTGAAAGAGCTGAAGATGCGCTACAAGATTGAAGAACACGACTATCGTGTCTGCGTCAATCGGGCAGAGCGCTTTTTGCAATCGGGCGACAAGGTCAAAGCGACGATTCGCTTTCAGGGTCGGGAGATTCAGCACAAGGATCTCGCAGAAACGCTGCTCAAGAAGCTGGCAACCGATTTACAAACCGTTGCCGAGGTGCAGCAAGAACCCAAGCAGGAAGGCCGCAACATGACCATGCTGCTGTCTCCCAAGAAATAGCGCCCCGCCACTTGCTGCGGCTTTTGGACACCTAGACTGGCTACCACCTAGACCCCCCTGTATAGCCAGCATCTCTATGGCTAGCACCTGTGCAGGGGGGTTTAGCGTTGGAACAAGCGCCTTGAAGCAGGAGGGATGGGCTAACCCGTTCTCCTCAGGAGCGCTATGAATGAGACCTGTGACGCTCGCCTAGCAATCCAAAATCGTCAATCCAAAATCGAGAATCGATCCAGCCCTTCGGCTCCAGCCTTATGACCCTGCACAGGTCGGGCTGGCCAGGTCGGGTATCTCACCCGGCGGCCCTTCACAAATACTGGAGACGGTGTTGGCGTTTCCGTCTAGGTCGGGCATGAGCCACACCTTACCCGCAAATCCCCGTGCCTGACCAACGGGTAGGGCCAGGGTGATGGCTTTGGATGCCATGCCGCTACCATTGGGTGCGGAGCTATAAATATAGTTTTTGGAATTGGAAATGCTCAGTTCCAGTTGCGAGAGCGTGGCAAACGCGCTTTTTTCAAGGAAATAGGCTTGCTGCGCCCGATTGATCGAGCCGACGTAGGTGCGAGCTTCGGCTTGGCGGGCTTTGTTGACTTGGCTGACAAACGAAGGCAGGGCGATCGCTGACAGGATGCCAGCAATGACCAAAACAACCAGCAGTTCGATCAGCGTGAACCCCCAACCTTGGGGGCGATCGCCCGTCATGCCAGCGCGAAACAGCAGATAGCAGAGTTTTATATGTCGTTCAGGCTTCATAAGCGACCCTGGAGAGTTCGTCACCACGACAGTTCAATCTCCGGGAAAACTCGGTTTTTAGCCGGACGAAATTTACAGAAACCTGCTTTTCTTTACTAAAGCTTTAAAACTTTCTCCAGAGTGAATCCAGTTTTGACCAACGGCTTGTCCCTCTCGCTCTAACGCAAAGCCGCCGCACAGCAGCCTGCACGACGGTTTCCGCAAATATTCGGATGCAGCGAGTCAGAAACCCCAAGCCTCAGAAAACTTAGCTCAGGGCAAGCTCAGTCTAGCAGCCGCAGCCTGCATGGCCACAGTCGCCATGCCCGTTGGGGTGTCCATCGGCACAGGCTTCGCTGCAATAATATTTGCCGTCTTTTTGAATCGCCTCTTCCAGGGTGACGATGCACAGGCAAGATTCACAGGCACATTTCATTTGAGTCACAGTTGCAGTCATGATCGGTTTTCTCCTTTCATCAAATTATCAAACGAGGTTTTGCGTTTGAGCGAGGGCATTGTCCCTGCGCGTCTCCAAGAACAGGATAACATATGAACAGATATTCAGATGTTTTCTGCAAAGATCTTTCTGCAAAGATCAATGTTGTCGCTTGAAGCCGTCTCAGGTTTCCTTCTCAAACCCCAAATAGCCCCGTGGGGTGATCATCCAGCCTTCGTGGAAGCGGGTGCTTTGGTTGCCGATGACGACGGTAGTGAGCATGTCGATGGGGCAGTCGAGCAGTTGCCCCAGGGTCGTCAGCGTAATCTGTTCCTGGTCACGATAGGCGGCGCGAACCAGGGCCACAGGCGTATCGACGGCGCGATAGTCCAGAAAAATGCGCTGGGCGATCGCAATTTGCTCCGTCCGCGTTTGCGATTTGGGGTTATACAGCGCGGTCACAAAGTCAGCTTCGGCTGCTGCTGCCAGTCGCCGCTCGATGACGGGCCAGGGCGTGAGCAGGTCGCTGAGGCTGATGGCGCAAAAGTCGTGCATTAGCGGCGCACCCACCCGCGATGCCGCTGCCTGCAATGCCGAGATACCGGGAAACACCTGAACTGCGGGCGTTTTGCCGTCCCAGCCCTGCGCCTGGAGTTGCTCCAGCACTAGCCCCGCCATGCCATAGATGCCGCAGTCGCCGGAGGAAATGACCGCCACCGTCAGCCCCCACTGGGCCAGGGCGATCGCCCGTTCGGCCCGCTGCCGCTCCTGGGTAATAGGCAGGGCTTCGACGATTTGCCCCGGACGCAGCAGTGCCGCCACCAAGTTGATATAGAGTGAATAGCCAATTACCACATCCGCCGAGGCGATCGCCACCTGGGCCGCAGGCGTGATTTGCTCCAGTCGTCCCGGCCCTGTGCCCACCAGCCACAGCCTTCCGGTGCGCCCGGTATATTCCTGCTCTGCCTGAGCCACGGCAATGGTCACTGCGCCAGGATGGTCGGGGAGGCGGAAGATTTGCTTGGAAACGCGAAGGGGGGCAAAGGCTTGGGGTTGACGGTCACCCTGGCATATCCGGCTGGCTGCTAGAATCGCAGCGGCTTCGGCGACACTGGGCGTGCCCACTTCCGACTCGACGACGGCGGAGGGAGTGGGGACGGGGACGGCGCGGAGGGTTTCGGCAGAGAAAGTGAGCAGGGGGAGATGGCGATCGCCACAAAATTCCAGCAGTCCCGCCTCATCTGCCTTGAGGTCGAGGGTAGCCAGTCCGGCGATCGCCCCCTCTGCCAGGTGATGTCGCCGCAGCGCGTCGGCAACGGCAGCTTCGATCACCCTTCGCGGCGTACCCCGTTCGCAGCCCATGCCCACCCACAGCACGCGGGGATGCCACTGCACCTTGGGCCAGTCAGAGGGAACCTCTGCCCCGTCCGCAAAGCGCCGCTGAATCGGACTGATCCACACGCGAGCAGCAGGGTTGGGGGCGTTTGTTTGCGCCTCTGTCGGGTCGTCCCAGCCAAAGATAAACGGATGCTCCGGCGGCAAATGCTCTTGCCATAGCGTTGATCCAGCTTCCTGGATGACCTGTACAGGTTCCTGACGGGCGATCGCCCCACTCACCCCCGTCCAGTCGCCGCTGCCCTTGCGCCAGCCAAACGGTTCCCCCAGCACATCGATTCCCGGCAGGCCCAGGGCATTAGCCCCGCCCGTCAAAACAGGGGTGGCATTCAGCAAGTGGGCGATCGCCCGCGTTAGCCGATCGGCCCCGCCCTGATGCCCCCCACACAGGCTGATCACCACCTTGCCCGGGCCATCCACCACCAGCACCGCCGGGTCAGTCGCCTTGTCTTGCAGCAGCGGGCCGATCAGCCGCACCACCGCCCCCGTCGCCAGCCCAAACACCAGCGCCCGCTGCGTTTGCCAGAGCGCCCTGACCAGATCCCGCAGCGTGGTTTGGTACACCTCACAGGGCAACTCATCCGTCGCTAGGTCTGCCGGAACCCAGAGCGTCACCCCGCCGCCCTCCGCCAGCGATCGCAGCGATTTCACAGCAAGGGGAGTGGGGGCGATCGCCGCAATCGGCTGAAAGTCTTGAAACAGCAAAATTCTAAAACCCCAGAGAAGAGGGAAGAACGAAGAACGAAGAACGAAGAACGAAGAACGAAGAGGGAAGAACGAAGAACGAAGAACGAAGAGGGAAGAACGAAGAACGAAGAGGGAAGAACGAAGAACGAAACCTGGATCTTCCTTTTTCATTCTTCTTTTTTCTCTCTTTTTTCTTTAAATGGGGGTAGTGGGACTTGAACCCACACGACTGTTAAGGTCAACGGATTTTAAGTCCGCAGCGTCTACCATTCCGCCATACCCCCGACAGTTGGGCCGCGCCCAATGAGTAAGCTTCGCGAGAATCCTGCGAATGCGTTCTATCTATTCTATGACGCGATGCTCCGGCGGGGTCAGAAAATCACTGCCCCGCAATTTCCTGATTCCTGTTCCCTGCTCAAAACTTTCCAGAGATGACATCTCCCATACCTTGAGGTCTGGGCACTTTCCGGCAAACTGAAGGAAAGCGCTGTTGCCTCCTGTCCTCTCACTGCAAGTGGCTATGAAAATTTTGGTCATGAACGCTGGCTCCAGCAGCCAAAAGTCCTGCTTATACGAATTGCCGGAGGCCACGCTGCCAGAGCATCCGCCGGAGCCGCTGTGGGAAGCGCAAATCGACCTGACCCATGCCGAAGGCGTGGCAGAAATTAAGGTGAAAACGGCGGCAGGCGTGAAAAAAACGGAGAGTTATCCCACCTCGTCGCGGGTTGAGGCCACTCATCACCTGCTGGAAACCCTGTGGACAGGGGATACAAGAGTGATCGATCGCCCCGGTGAAATTGACATGGTGGGGCATCGCGTGGTGCATGGCGGCGAAGACTATCGCGCCAGTGTGTTTGTGACGGCGGACGTGAAAGCGGCGATCGCCCGTCTGGCCAAGTTTGCCCCCGTTCACAACCCAGTCAATCTGGAAGGGATTGAAACCCTAGAGCAAATTTTGGGCAGCAGCGTCCCCCAGGTTGCCGTGTTCGACACCGCCTTTCACAGCACCCTGCCGCCTGCGGCCTACGTCTATCCGGGGCCCTATGCATGGCTGGAGCAGGGCATCCGGCGCTACGGCTTTCACGGCACCAGTCATAGCTACTGCGCTCAGCGAGCAGCCCAACTGCTGGGGCGGCCGCTGACCGACCTGCGGCTGATGATTTGCCATTTGGGAAATGGGGCATCGCTCTCGGCAGTGCGCGGCGGGCAGTGCGTAGACACCACAATGGGCTTTACGCCGCTGGAGGGGCTGATGATGGGCAGCCGCTCTGGCTCTGTCGATCCGGGCATTTTGCTGTACCTGATTCGCGACCTAGGCTATACGCCCGATCAGGTGGACACCATGCTAAACCGGGAGTCGGGGCTGGAGGGCGTGTCGGGCGTGTCGAACGATATGCGGCTGGTGCTGGAGGCGATCGCCCAGGGCAACGAGCGGGCGAAGCTAGCAATCGATGTCTACATTCACCGCCTGCGGTCGCTCATGGGCAGTATGCTAGCGAGTCTGGGCGGGCTGGATGCGATTGTGTTCACGGCTGGTGTCGGCGAAAACGCGCCCAATATCTGGCAAGCCGCCTGCGAACCGTTCCAATTTGTGGGACTGCGGCTCGACCCTGCGAAGCTCAGCCGCAGCCCCGACGATCAGGACATTGCCGCTGCTGATTCCACGGTGCGCGTGCTGATTATCCACACTCAGGAAGATTGGGCGATCGCCCAGGACTGTTGGCATCTGTCGAAAACACTGGTCGGCGCAGAAAATTAACAATCCGGGTGTATTTGCTAACTTTCATTAAGCCCTTTAAGATTGATGCAGCAGAAGGAATTCTTGCGGGCACAGCCTGCAAGGAACCGTTCAAAACTTAAAAGCCTTGTTGCAAATGTATCGATCCAGTCTTTGATAGACTTTTCTTCAGTCCCCGCAACTCGTTACAATACAAACCGATATTCATCTTTGCTCTGACATCACCGCCATATTATGAGTGTAGTTAGCCAGGTCATCCTCAACGCCGACGACGAACTCCGCTACCCCAGCAGTGGAGAACTCAAGAGCATCAGCGAGTTCTTTCAAACCGGAGAACAGCGCGTGCGTATCGCCAACATCTTGGCGGAGAATGAGAAGAAAATTGTGCAAGAAGCCAGCAAACAACTCTGGCAAAAGCGCCCCGACTTTATCTCTCCGGGTGGCAATGCCTACGGCGATCGCCAGCGGGCCCTCTGCCTGCGCGACTACGGTTGGTATCTGCGCCTGATTACCTATGGCGTGCTGGCGGGCGACAAGCAACCTATCGAAAGCATCGGTCTGATCGGCGTGCGCGAAATGTACAACTCTCTAGGCGTTCCGGTTCCCGGCATGGTGGAGTCGATTCGCTGCCTCAAGCGGGCATCCCTGGCGCTGCTGAGCGACGAAGACGCTGCCGAAGCCGCTCCCTACTTCGACTACATCATCCAGGCCATGTCCTAGCTTTGCTTTCCAGTGGCGTGCGATCGAAGGCGTGCAATCGAAAAAGTTTAATATCAGCCTTTGTTCCCTGCGGCGGGCAGAAGTGTTGCACCAAGTAGCATTCCTGCACCTGCGGGGAACAGTTTTTTGGTAGCGAGATGGGGCGATCGCCCCCAAGGGATAATTTTGGATTTTGGATTGGCGATTTTGGATTGCAAATCCAGGCTAAGCGAGACTTACACCCCTTTTGCAGATAAGGGTTCGTGAGAAATTGACCTGGAACTCTTGAAGTTCATAAAGCTAAAAATCGTACAAGTGTTCACCACTTCTCGTCTTTTGGGGCATCATGATGAAGAGCGATCGCCCTCCCGGAACCCCGCGACTCGCGCCCAAAATCCAAAACCCAAAATCTAAAATCCCCCCATCCTCTATGCGTCTCGGCAAAGTCGTCAAATCCAACTCCCACTGCGACTACGTGGTTCAGGTAGATGACCGTATGGACGTGGACAACCCGCCGCAGGCCGACGACTACGGCTTTGGCAGTTTTGTAAAACTGGAGGAACCGGGCGATCGCCACTGGGCCGTCGGGCTGATCTACAACTCGCTGCTGATGAACCCGATGTTCATGAGCAACGGGCCGCGCCTGTCGAGCGAACCCGACCCGCTGTTTACGCCAGATTTAATCACCGAAACCCGCACGCTGCTGGGCGTGGTGCTGGTGGGCTGGATGGCGCAGGACAATGGGCAGCCCTACGGCATCCACGGCATTCCCCGCGTGGTCGTCCCCGTCAACACGCCCGTATCGGTCATGACCCAGGACGAAATTTACCGCTTTCACCTCAACCAAGCGGGTAGCCCCCAGTTTTGCTACTACAGCCACCTGCTGCGCTGCGGCGGCAACTTTGCGCCCGCCTTGACCCAGCAAACGCTGCAAGAACTGGTCGATAGCCGCCTTTTTTCTGGCCCAGACCAGCGAGCGCTAGAAATTCTCTGCCGAGAGCTATCTTGGAAAAGCACAATGGGCGCAATGCGTTAAAATTCAGCACGGCAACATTCAGCAGCCATCTCCGCTTCATTCTGAACCTGCGGCTGAACGGTCTTACGCATCAGCGTTACCCGGCAAACTCCACACCGTGATGTCGGTATTTACGGAGGGATAGAGAATTTTATGACACCCGTAATGTAACGCCCACAAAAAAATCCGACAGTCTCAAACTGAGTCTGCCGGATTATAGTGTGTTCCCTGTTGATGACTCGGCTAGAGTTGAGTCTCCTTAAGTATGCCGATGCAGCGAGAACTGAAGCGCGATCGCGATCATCTCTAGTTGTGATTTTTGTCACATGGCTTAGTGACGAGTCCGTTCGTTTTTCACCTGTAAAAATCGCTGCACAGCCGGACTGCACAGCGATCCTTTGGTGATTTGTATGGTTTCAGCTAAGGCAACCTGCCTGGCTGCACCTGCTAGAAAACATCCTGCGCTGCTAGCACAGCCACAGGCAACCTAGTCATAGACGACTCGCGCATCAAACCCTTCTCTCCGAAGCTGCTGATTCACAGCCGCAGCGGCGGAGTAATCGCGGAAGGAGCCTGCATTGATGAATGGCCCCCGCAGTGAGTCCGAGTCGCGGTAGGCATCGCGCACAAAGCGGCGCACCTGGAACAGTAGCTCATCGCTGCTCCCCGGTATGGCAACCCGGTAGGGGCCACCATAGTGGCCCGGAAACCCTGGGTCGGTCGGGCCGCCGATGTTAGCAGGCACCAGATACTCAGAGGCAATCCAGCCGCCCGTGCCCGCCAGCTCAACCCAGGTCAAACCACCGGAAAATTCTTGCCGTCCAGACAGGCGCACACGCACACCATCATCGATGCCTGCAACTACCTGCCCATTTGGGCGATTACGAACATTGACACCAATTCCGCTATTGGTGCGGACGATCGCCTCGCGCCCCAACCAGTTCCCCGGCGGAACGGGCTGCGACGGACCGCCAATGCCGCCACCCGACACGAGATAGCCCAGCCCCAGCGCCCGCAGCGTTTCGGGGCCTGCCTGTCCGTCTACCATCAATCCGTTTCGTCGTTGAAATGCGATCACTGCGTTTTCTGTTTCAAGACCGTATACACCGTCGGCGAAGATGCCCAGCGCCGACTGAATTGCGGCAACATCTGATCCTTGGCTGCCGAAGCTGTAGACTTGGGCTAGCGCTTCGCCGCCTGTGAGCAAGACGGAGGAGGCGATCGCCATCCCGGCCACCTTCCACAGCATCGAGTGGGTTACTTGACGAACTTGGGCTTGGCGAGCTTGAATTTGTCCGGCAATATTTGAGCCTGACCTGAAAGATTTAAGAGCGGAAAGCGTCTGGAGAAAAACGTTAGGCTTCATAGGGGAGTTGCTCATTCGTGACTACAAAATTTAGCGGCTGTAGATTTTTTATCAGGAGATCCTTGCTAAAACTGACAACCGTTCAGGACACACCTCGATCTCAACGCGACCTGAGTAGAAAGTCCAACCTCTGCGGACGCAAACTTGCACCAGAGCAGAGAAAAAATACCAGACAATCTTGAGGGGCTAAATGTGCCGATACTTCTAGATTTAGCTACACTGTGAACCGAATGGATTTCGGAACCCTAAAAAGAGGACAGGTGGGCTAAAAGTGAAGATGCCACAAACCAAGCTCCGCCGCAGTCAGAGGAGCATTATTTCTACTAGCATATCATTCGGGTTTCGAGCATGAAACGGTTTTTCTTCTCTCGTCGTTTAGCATGGATTATTCCCGTTGCAAGCCTGCTGGCTGGGGCTAGTTCTGCTGTACTAGTCAGCACAATTGAGCAATATACTCAGGCCGAAACGACCGATGGAAAACTATCCGCAGCAGAGCCTTCTTTTGCCCAAGACTCTGCGCCGGATGCTGAAACAGTCAACCCCAATGATGGAGCAGAAAATGCTCAAACCCTGAATTCTTCTAAGCAATCTGACCCCACAGAAATCGGATCGGACAACTCTTTTTTGCTGCCCAATGGTCGCCCAAGTTTGTCGCCACTCCCGGCACCAGCCGAAACTTGGGAATGTGAAGTCGCAGTGGTGGGCGGGTCCTTGGGTGGGGTGGCGGCTGCTTCTCACGCCATGCGGACGGGCGCGAAGACCTGCCTGATCGAGCTAACGCCGTGGATGGGCGGACAAATTAGCTCCCAGGGGGTGTCTGCGGTAGACGAGTCCAGAAACATGCTGGAGCGGAATAACTTTTCGCCCAGCTGGCAGAGTTTCAAGGACTTTATCTTGCAGCAGCCCGTTACGCTGCCTGCCTGGACAGGGATTACCGCGCCCCTCACGGTAGCCCAGATCAATAGCTGCTGGGTTGGGCGGCTGTGTTTTCCGCCACAGGTGGGGGCTGTGGTATCGCAGGAATGGCTCAAGCGGGCGGCGCAATATTCCACAGGCAGCAAGTGGAGCGCGTTTACCGCCTTCAAGGGTGCAGAGTTTGACGAAACGGGACGGTTTATTACCGCGATTTATGCCGTGCGGCGATCGCCCCGGGAATCTGGCTATGTGCCCCAGGGCCGCCCGTCGGTGGAGCTAGCCACCTGGTATGCCTGGGAAGACGATGCCACCTTCCGCAAAACCCCAATCCGGCTCCAGCCGCCACCCGGCAAGCGGATGATCGTGATCGATGCAACAGACACAGGCGAAGTGGTGGGCTGGGCCAAGGTGCCTCTGCGCGTCGGCTCTGACTCGCGCAACACCACTGGCGAAGTCAATGCCGCTGATTTCGACAATCCAGAATGCACCCAGGCCTTTACCTTCCCCTTTGCAATGGGCATCCGCGCCGATGGCGGCCAGAGCATCAAGACCCTGGAATATGTCCAGTCGTTTTATCCTCGCGCCGAGCATATGCGGGTCTACACGCTAGAAGGCGTGCCGATGTTTCACGGGCGCAGCTTTTTCAACTATCGGCGGATCGTCAGCCTGAATCGCAGCGACCCCTTCTTTGGCAGCCCTGTCCTCAACGACATTACGCTGGTCAACTGGACCCAGGGCAACGACTGGAACTGGATGAATCCGCCGCTAATCCTGACCCCCGAAAAGCTCATGCAAACCGGGCAATATCAAAACTGGATGGGCGGCGTGTCGCTGCGGTCTATGCGCCATGCAGAAAATCATGCGCTTATGTTTGCCCATTGGCTCCTGGAGCAGCCGCCCGATCCAGCGCTGCCGTTGGCCTACTTGGCAGGGGCCGATTCCCCAATGGGGACGGTTTCTGGGTTAAGCATGTTGCCCTACATTCGCGAGGGGCGGCGAATCCTGGGGCGATCGGCCTACGGACAGACGGAGTTTATGCTGCGCGAGGCTGACCTTCGGGAAGACATGGAGGGACGGGACTTTCGGGCGACTGCGGTAGGTGTGACCCATTACGATATTGACATTCACGGCTGTCGCTATCGCAACTGGGAGCCGACGGGCGAGGCCGTCAAAGCCTCGGTGAAAGAATATTACATTCGCCCGGTGCAGATTCCCCTCGAAAGCCTGATTCCGCAGGGCGTGGAGAATCTGCTGGTAGGCGGAAAGGCGATCGCCGCCACGCATATTGCCACGGCCATGACTCGCATTCACCACGGCGAATGGACCATTGGCTCGGCCGCAGGTGTTACGGCCGGCTGGCTGGTCAATCAACCCGATTTGCAGCCTGCCCAGATCGTCCCCCAGGGAAAAATGCCGCAACTGCAACAATACATGATTGAGCAGGGCTTGCGGCTGGATTGGTAAACGCCGTTATTCAGGGGAGCGGCTAGGGGTTGACCGATTCCATCTGCCAGCCCTCGCTTGTTTCAAAATAGCGATCGCGGCTTTGGGGGTCGCCCCGCAGTTGCAGATGATCCACTTCGACGGGAGCCAGCAACAACAGGCAAAAGGTCGGCAGCGGCGCGGCGGGGTCAGGCGGTGGCGGCGAAAACTCGGCCACGGGGCGGCGCGGCTGGGCGGGATGGGGCCAGGCGAATTGCAGGCGGGCTGCATCCGAGAGGGCTTGCCACTGCTGCTGGCGGGCGTGTTGCAAACCCTCATCAGGATGATTTTCATCAATCAGCATCAGCCGTCCCAGCAAGCGAAATTGTTCGCGGCTTTTGGGAAAATACCAGCAGACCTCGCCCCAGGACTGGTGGGCAATCTGCTCTGGCTTGGCGCTGCGCGTGTCGGTGATGAACTTGAGCTGGTCAGCAGGTTCCAGAAATCCGCGAAAGACCACCGTGCGATTGGCGGGGCGACCGTCTGGCCGCACCGTGGCCAACTGCACATAGCGGGCATAGATGAGCGAACGATTGAGATGCAGAGCGCGAGAGAGGGGCGATCGCCAAGGAGCCATTGGGTTTAAGGTTCAAGAACGCGATGGAGGGATAGCGCACCTAGCCTAGCTTAGCCCTCCAACACCCCAACCTCCTCCTGCTGCCCTCGAACCCTACTCCCGAATCGTCAGCGTGTAGTTAAACTGCTCCCCAGAAACATTGGAGCCGACCCACACACGGTAAGTTCCGCCGGCCCAATCTGTTCCCGACAGCGTGGCATTGGGGGCGCGGTTGTTGCCGCTGGCGCAGCGGACGACGTTGCCGGGCCCCTGCACAACCAGCGTAGAAACGGCGCGGTTGCTATTGACTTGCAGCGTCAGAGCAGAAAAGTTGCCCTGGAGCGTGATCAGGTGATCTGGAGTAGATGACCCAAAGCCAAGGCAGAGGTTGCCGTCTTTGTCGCGGTTGGCGACGATGCCCGGAAGGGAACTGCTGCCGCCCGTTTGTCCGCGCAGAGTCCCTGCATCTGCGCTAAAGCCAGGGGCCAGCGTCGCGGAGCCAAAGTTTGCGGTCTGGGCGATCGCCCCCACGCCCGTCAGCAGCACTGCACCCAGAACCAGCAGCCCAGTCCATCGGGGCGATCGCCCGCCAGATGGGAGTTTCAAGCTAGAAAATCGGAGTTTCGTCACCATGGCCGGATCTCAAAAGCTAGGGTCTGGCAGTATAGACGGACACAAAGCAGAGGGGTTCCCGATTCCTTCTCAAATTTGATTGACAGCTATTAACAGCTATCGATAAACCGGGAGCAACACATTAAAAGTAGATCCCTCACCGGGCTTACTTTTCACAGAAATCGAACCGCCGCACTTGAGCAAAAGCTGCTGCACAATAGACAGGCCCAGCCCCGCACCGCCAGAGTCCTCGCCGCTGCCCGCCTGCCGCACCCGATAGAAGCGGTCAAAGATTTTGGGAATGTCGGCGGCAGCAATGCCAATGCCCGTATCGCGCACTTCAATTTGCACATAGTCGCCTTGCAGCTTTGCCAACACCCACACTCGACCGCCCTTTTGGGTGAATTTGATGCCGTTGTGCAGCAGGTTAATCAAAATTTGCCGCAGCCAGGGAACCGTACAGGATACAGCGGGTAAATCCTGCGGAATCGTGTAAGCAAGCAAAATGCCCTTTTCCTGGGCGAGGGGCTGGTACGTGCTGACGATGCCCGGAACCACATCCGACAGGCGCAGCGGTTGCGTCACCGCTGTATCGTCCATATTTTCCAGTTGCACCAGCTCTAGAACACTGGTAATTAGCGAACTCTGGCGATCGCACTCGTGGGTCAGCATATCCATATAGCGCTGGCGCTGCGGCGGCTTCAGGCTGGGGGAATTGAGCAAGCTCAGCGCAGTTTTCATCGTGGCCAGCGGCGTTCGCAGTTCTTGCCCGACGGTTTTCAAAAACTCGTCCTTCAGGCGAATCGCATTTTGCAGTTCCTCATTCTCCATTTGCAGCCCGGTAGCGATTTCTGCCTGTCGCCGATAAATCGCGGTGCTGTGCCACATTTCTTCTTGAATTTGCAGTTGCTTGGCCAGCAGTTGCCCGACAATGCGGGTATTCGGTGTAATGCTGGCAGCCGTTAGCACCCACTCCTCCCAGTGCGCCACTAGGGACTCCAAATCAGCCCGAACCGCCTCAGGAGCCTCGGCAGGGGCGATCGCCTGATGAATGCCCTCCAGCACCCGGCAAATCGTGTCCGATTCAAACGTATAAATCGCCAGCAGCGGATGTCGCCGCTCTATGTCTTCATCAGAGTTGGGGGATAACTCTTCGAGCCAAAGCAGCCGCTCCGGCGGGCTACTATCTGGCTTGGACAGGCGCACCGAGCGCGGCCGATGGGCCAGGATCAGCCCGCAAAACTCCTCCGTCATCACTAGCAGCAGATACTCCCGCTTGAACTGGCTCTCGGTGCCCAGCGGCAGGGCAATCCGCTGAGACTGGGCCGCTACGTTCAGCGAGGTCGGTTGCGGCTGATGCGTCAAAACTGGAGAATCCGCAGCGGGGCTGTCTACCAAGCTCGCCAGTTCGGCAGCCGTCAGATCAGACACCTGATCCAGGTGCGACAGTTGCCCAGAAGATGACGACGTTGCAGCCTCTGCCAAATCACCCTGGCTATTGCCGAGGGTATAGAGCGTGTAGGGTGCGGTCGCCGCTGTGCAATAGCGAGTAATTTCTGACTCCCAGGTGTCGCCCTTGGGAAACTTGAGCCAGAGCGTTGCGGGCAAATGCTCTTCGATCAGCAGATCGAGAATCGCCGTCAGCATCGACTTGAACGTCGTGGGGCTGACCTGGAGCGGATGCAAGGGGCGCTCAGAACTGAGGGCCAGTTCGTAGAGCGAAGCTTCGGAGGAGCGTGGCGATTTCATGGGGGTGAAATTCTATGGGGTAAGCACTAGATGCATTGGAGCATCTCCAACCAGATCGGAGCCATCTCCAACCAGAGCGGAGCAGCAGCGCCCCACAGTCTAAATTCCCTGACGTTGAATCAGTCAATTGCGAATAAGTCAATGGCTCTGGCTAATTTCCAGTTTATTAAAGAAAAGGCTCATGATCAGGAGTATGGGGGTTGGGACATGGCTTGGCGACCCTCTTGCGTTAGATTTTTAGGGCTAGATCTGAGGCTGAATTTTGGGGCTGAATTTTTCGGGCTGGATTTTCGGGGCTAGGCAGGACTGAGAGACAGTCGCTCCAGCAGCGCCGCGCGG
The DNA here is from genome assembly GCF_015272455.1 of Thermoleptolyngbya sp. C42_A2020_037. Lineage (NCBI taxonomy): Bacteria > Bacillati > Cyanobacteriota > Cyanophyceae > Oculatellales > Oculatellaceae > Thermoleptolyngbya > Thermoleptolyngbya sp. C42_A2020_037. The sequence goes on along the minus strand of NZ_JACYLP010000007.1, from coordinate 8,958 downwards.
GCCTGTTCGCGGTCGTCAAAGTGAACTTTTTCCGTACCGAGAATCTGGTAATCTTCGTGGCCTTTGCCTGCAATTAGCACGCCGTCACCGGGCTGCGCCTCCAGGATGGCCTTGCGGATGGCGGCGGCGCGATCGCCCATCACCGTTGGATTGACGCTGGCCGGAATGCCCGCCACCACGTCTTGCAAGATCCGCTCTGGGTCTTCGGTGCGGGGATTGTCCGAGGTGACCACGACCCAATCGGCCAGTTCCGCAGCGATCGCCCCCATTTTGGGCCGCTTGGTGCGATCGCGATCGCCGCCGCAGCCAAACACGCAGATCATCCGCCCTTGGATAAACGGGCGCGACGCTTTCAGCAAGTTCTCTAAACTATCGGGCGTGTGGGCATAGTCCACAATCACGCTGATATCCTGGCTGGGCGACACCTGCACCTGCTCGACGCGGCCAGGCACGCCAGGGAAAGTGGAAAGGGACTGGGCGATCGCCTCCAAACTCAAGCCCAGATGCAGCCCCGCGCCCACCGCCGCCAGCAGATTTGCCAGGTTAAACTGGCCCACCAGCGGCGAGGCAAACGGCACGTCGCCCAGCGGCGTATGCAGCACGCCCCGCACGCCCGCAGGCTCATACACCAGATCGCTCGTCCACAGATCTGCACTAGAATCTTGCGTGCTATAGGTCCATACCGACTGACCCGCCAGCCCCGCCGCCAGCCGCTTGCCGTAGGGGTCGTCTAGATTCACCACGGCCCGCCCGTGCAGATAGCCAGGGCTAAACAGCAGCGCCTTGCTGGAGAAATAGTCCTCCATGTCTTTGTGATAGTCGAGGTGATCTTGCGTCAGGTTGGTAAACACCGCCACCTCAAAGGGGCACTCCAACACGCGCCCCTGGGCCAGCGCATGAGAACTTACCTCCATCACGGCGTATTCTGACCCAGCGGCTCTGGCCTCGGCCAGTTGTCCCTGAAGCTCTAGCGCAAAGGGCGTGGTGTGCAGCGCGGTTTGCTGATGCCCCCGCCAGCGAGTGTAGAGCGTGCCCAGCAGCGCCACGGGCAGGTGCGCCTGCGCCAAAAAATGCTCAATCAGGTGGGTGGTGGTGGTTTTGCCGTTGGTGCCCGTCACGCCCACCAGCTTCATCGCCCGCGCCGGATAGCCGTAGAACGCTGCCGCCAGCCGCGCCGAAGCCTGCGCCACGTTGGATACCGGAATGATGCAGTCGTCGGCGGTCGGGGGTTTCTTTTGCACGGCGCTTTCGGACACCACAGCGGCGATCGCCCCTGCCGCCAGCGCACTCTGCCAAAATTCGCCCCCGTCCACCCGTGTTCCCGGCATCCCAATGAACAGATCACCAGGCTTGCAGGCGTGGGAGTTGGTCGCTAGCCCGGTCACTTCGCGTTCCAGTGCGCCATGTTCCGGCAGGTGCAAGTCTTCCGGCAGCGCCCGCAGCAGTTCCACCAACTTCATTCCGTTAACCCTCCCAAACGGCATGTCTGCAATTTCTGCGTACTCGTTTTTGCTGATTATTTCTGCTTATTTGAAAGTGTAAAGGCTGATCACGCCTGCGGAACGCTTTTCTCAAGTTGGGGCCGAGCCAGACGGCTTGAGGCAGGCTACTCCACGGCGGCTTTGAGATTCCCTTGAGGGTTCGATTCGAGATTGGGGCTGGGTGGCAATGCAGGGTTTGCTCAGGGTTCTAGCCCAGCGCTCAGCCTAAACTCAGGCTAAATTGTGAAGTCTTTGCGGGTGTGAACAGACTTTTTAAAAATTGGATGGCAGATTGATTGAAGTGCGGACATGATGCAACGGTCTAAAACCATGCTGGGAACGCTGGCAACCAGCTACAAACCAGTTAAAACCAGTTACGAACCCGTTTTGAACCCATTTTGAACCCATTTTGAAAATCATTCAGGCAAGCATTCGCGGATGAGTAATGACAAGCAATGGTGGGCTGCGGGAGCCAATCAGCTCAACCGCTGGCTGGTGCAAAACCAACTGCGATCGCTCGATGAGGCCTATCGCGGCGCGCTGCAAATTCAGGAGCTAGAAAATCAATACTTTGGGGGCGATCGCATCGCCTTTCGCGCCGACCTCAGCAAGACGGTTTTTGATTATGTCAAAACAAAGCGCGATCGCCAACTGCTGCGCGTGCGGGCAAATCTGGCTCGATTTCGCCTGACCAGCTTTTTGCAAAACGCCGATGCTGCCTCCGAAACCTCTGCGCCAACGGCTCAGGAACAGCAAATTTTAGAAAAATTGGGCTTCATCGAGCTGGTCGTCGGCAAATATCGCGATCTGGACGACGCGCTGGATCAGATGGTGGCAGAGGCAGAGAGCGCTCCGACGGCTGATGCGACCCTTGCTGCTCCAGGGTTCGACAAGCTGCCCAAAGACCTGCGAACCAACCCCAGCAAAGCCCTCAGCCCCAAGCCACTGATCCCCACGCGCTCTGGCGGAATGAACGGCTCCGACTCAATCCTGAATCGGCTGTCCTCTATTGGCAAGGAACTGGGCAAAGAGCTAAGCCCCCTGTCGGAGCAGGAAGTCGTCACCGAGCTACGCCTGCGCCGCAAGCAAAACCGCATCGCCTTGCGCTGGCTGGCAGTCCTGCTGCTAATGCCTCTGCTGACGCAGATTTTGGTGAAAAACCTGGTCTTCGAGCCGCTGTTTGGCAGCTACAGCGATCGCCATCCTTCTGCGGTCGAACTCAGCACCGAAATCGAAGAGGAGTTTCTTGCCGAATTCAGCGAATATCGAGAAGCCCTAGAAATTCAGCGCCTGCTGAAGAACTATCAGCCGCCCGCCGCAGAACCCTCGCAGGGCAGCTTTTGGCAGCGCAAACGCTCCTTTTTTAACCAGGCGATTGAAAATAAAACCCTGACGCGCTCTTCTGTCGGCCTGTTGGCTGTCTCCCCCGATAGCCTGCCGACCGAGGCGGCCCCCCTGCTGGATGGGCGATCGCCCGGCATAGCTCCAGGGCCCAGCATGGCTCCAGGCATGGCCCACAGCGGCCCATCGCGCGGCATCATCGTGACAACTGACCTACCCGACTTGCCCGAATTCCGCACCGATATCGAGGAGGAAGCCCGCGAATATGAACTGGCGCTGCAAGAAAAAGCCGTCGAGCTATGGCGCGAAGCCCGTGAAAAGCAGCTTGACGGACTGAAAAACGTGTTGGCCGATCTAACCTCGGTTTTGATGCTGGTGGCGCTGGTCTACTTTGGGCGCGATCGCCTCCGACTATTAGGCAACTTTACCAACCGCACCTTCCTCGCCCTCAGCGACCCTGCGAAAGTGTTCCTGTTTATTCTGGTGACGGATATTTTCGTCGGGTTCCACTCTGCTGAGGGCTGGGAAGTCGTCCTCGAAGGCGTGTTTCGTCACTTTGGGCTGCCCGAAAGCAAAGTCTTTATCAACGGCTTTATCGCCACAGTGCCCGTGTTTATTGATTCCTGCATCAAGTTCTGGATCTTCTCCTACCTGACGCGCTACTCGCCCTCGGCTTCGGCAATCTACGAGCGGATGAACACGTAGGGAAGAAGGAAGAAGGAAGAACGAAGAGGGAAGAAGGAAGAAGGAAGAAGGAAGAACGAAGAGGGAAGAAGTTTCGGTTTTCGTTCTTCGATTTTCGATTTTCGTTCTTCGTTTTTCCCTTTTCCCTTTTCCCTTTTCCCCTCACCTCACTGGCTCTACCCGCACTTCGACCCGACTCGGATTGCCCCCGGTGATGACGGGATAGGTCTGGGGACTGGTCAGGGCGATCGCCCCGTTGATCAGAACGCGGGCGCGAACGGCATAGCGGTGATTGTCCTGAATCAGCGCTGGGTCGTAGAGAATTTCAAAATTCAGCGGCATCTGTCGCCCGTTGGTGCGAATCGTCTGCTCTGCTAGCACCACGGTAGATGCACTGGCCCGTGTCAGATCCAGCAGTTGCACGCTAAGCATGGTATTGGGTGGGAGAGCGCTGCGCTGGAGCGAGACGACCGCGCCGCTGACGGAGGCCTGGGCCTGGGGGTCGTCGGGGGGCAGATCGGGCGGTAGATCGAGTGACGATTCTGACGGCAATTCTGGTGTGGCATCCAGCGTAGTCTCTGGGAAAACCTCTGGAGCCGGGGTTTGGGCGATTCGCGAAACGATCCCTGCGGGAATCGCCTCCGTCCCGACCAGCAGGCCAAGCAGCAGAGGAACTAGGGAAAATCCAACTTGCGGTGGCATCACAGGCATATTGCTCATAGCGCACACTTTAAGGGGGCTTTGGGTTGGCATAGTCTATGAAAGATCGACCCAGCCAGTCAAGCTCAGGCCCTGCCCCGATGTTAATTCTCCTGGCCGGAGCTACGAATGAAATTGCGGACAGCCCTGCAGGCGCTTTGCTGGCAATCCAAAATCGCAAATCCAAAATCGCAAATCCAAAATCCAGAATCGATCTGATTGCTGTCCTAGCAGGCGGGGCTAACCGCAGACGCGCTGGGTGCAGCAGGCACAGACGCAGGCATGGGTTGCAGGTTGTAGCCCACTAGGGGTACACCTTTGCAAAAGATCCCCAGACGAGGGCGCATTTCAAACGCTGCCTCTGTTCCGGCGTTGAATTCCGCCTCGGTGAGCAGCATCAGCCCATTGGCGCTGGGAATGAGTTGGACGGGGGTTTTGCGAGAGCGCGAAACCAGTAGATGGGTGGGTTGGAACATGATGAGAACCTCAAAAAAGATGGGAGACAAAGACGTTAGAAAAAAATCAGCGGATTAGGACTTGAAGTTGTCGAGCGTTAGACCACGTCTTGGGCGATCGCAACTCGCGAATGAATAGTGAATGAATAATAGTATCCAGCCCTAGCCCAGGCATGACGAGGGTTTTGCAGGTGTGGAATGTTGCCCAAATTGGATGGGTTTCCCGCAGACCGAACCCAGACCGTACCGCGCCACGGACGGTCTACCGCACCCGATTTCTATCCAAAGGGAGGTTTTACGCCCCCTCTCAACTCAGTACGATTTGCAAGGTTGAATAGTTCCAAAAGAGTCCTAAATATTCCAACTCTTGGAATATTTCTGTGCATCGCGCCGTGTATCGCGCCGTGCATTGCGTTTCAGGGCAAGCAACGCCTTAACCCCTACTCCTCCGGGTAGATACGGTTATCCTCCCTGCTATCGAGGCGGGAATGCGGATACATTGGAGCTACGGAGTACATAAAAATTCATAGGCACCAGTATTGGGACTGCATGAACCGCTGAATACTCGCGGCATGTGCTTCTGACGGGGAGCCAGTTGGCAAACCGGGCAAACCTCATTCAAGGTTCTGAGGATGTTTGAGTATTTCACTGAAAAAGCGATTGCTGTGGTAATGGCAGCCCAGGAAGAAGCTCGTCGGCTGGGACACAACTTCGTTGGCACAGAGCAAATCCTGCTGGGGCTATTGCTAGTCAAAGACCACATTGCAGCCGAGGTGCTGACCAATCTGGGCGTGACCGTGGAGGCCGCCCGCCAGGAGGTCGAAAATATCATTGGGCGCGGGTCTGGCTTTGTGCCACCCGAAATTCCCTTTACCCCCAAGTCAAAACGGGTGTTTGAGCAAGCGTTCCAGGAGTCTCGCCGCCTCGACCAGCGCCATGTGGGGACTGAGCATCTGCTGCTGAGCCTAGCCCAGGAACAGGAAAGTGTCGCTGCGAAGGTTCTAGAAAACCTGGGTGTCAATTTAGATCAATTGCGGACGATGGTGATTCGGGCTGTGGGCGAAGTAGCCGAGGTACCCGTGGGCAGCACTGCCAAGCGCAGCAGCCGCAACAGCCGCAAGCCCAAAATGTTGCAAGAGTTTGGCACCAACCTGACGGAGCTAGCTGCCGAGGGCAAGCTCGACCCAGTGGTCGGCCGCCACAAAGAAGTGGAGCGCGTGGTGCAAATTCTCGGTCGCCGCACCAAAAATAACCCTGTGCTAATCGGGGAGCCGGGCGTGGGCAAAACGGCGATTGCCGAAGGGCTGGCCCAGCGCATCGTGAATCAGGACGTGCCTGACCTGCTACTAGAGCGCCAAGTGATTAGCCTCGACATGGGCACGCTGCTGGCAGGAACCCGCTTCCGGGGTGATTTTGAAGAACGCCTCAAGCAAATCATGCAGGAGGTGCGCGAGGCAGGAAACGTCATCCTGGTGATCGATGAAATTCATACCCTGGTGGGCGCAGGTTCCCTGGAGGGCGGGATGGACGCGGCTAACCTGCTGAAGCCAGCCCTGGCAAGGGGCGAGTTGCAGTGCATCGGAGCCACCACGCTGGACGAATATCGTAAGCACATTGAGCGGGATGCTGCGCTGGAACGCCGCTTTCAGCCCGTTATGGTGGAACCGCCGACGGTGCTGGAGACTGTAGAAATTCTGCGGGGTCTGCGCCAGCGCTATGAGCAGCACCATAACTTGCTGATTTCGGACGAAGCGCTGGCCGCAGCAGCCACCCTGAGCGATCGCTACATTACCGACCGCTTCCTGCCGGACAAAGCCATCGACTTGATCGACGAGGCTGGCTCTCGTGTGCGCTTCCGCCATTCGGCCCAGGCTCCTACGCGGGCGCTCAAGCAAGAATTGCGCCGCGTCCTTGCTGAGAAAAACGCCGCCGTGCAGCAGCAGGATTTTAACAAGGCTACTCAACTGCGCGATCGCCAGCGCGAACTAGAAGCGCAGATCAGGGGTCAGGGGTCAGGCATCAGGGATCAGGCTGTGGGGATGATTGAACCGTCTTCTTCCCCGGTTTCTCCCGATCTCGCCCCTGCGCCGACGGTCACCGCCGAAGACATCGCCCAGGTCGTCGAATCCTGGACGGGGGTTCCGGTAAACAAGCTGACGGAATCGGAATCCATCTCGCTGCTGCATCTGGAGGAACGGCTGCACGAGCGAGTCATTGGGCAAGATGAGGCCGTGAAGGCCGCAGCCCGTGCCATTCGGCGATCGCGCGTGGGGCTGAAGGATCTGGATCGGCCCATTGCCAGCCTGTTCTTCTCTGGGCCGACGGGCGTGGGCAAGACGGAGCTAACCAAGGCGCTGGCGGCGGCTATCTTTGGGTCGGAGGAGGCGATGATCCGGCTGGATATGTCGGAATTTATGGAGCCGCATACGGTGTCAAAGCTAGTCGGCTCTCCTCCTGGATATGTGGGCTACGACGAAGGCGGTCAACTGACCGAAGCCGTCCGCCGCAAGCCCTACACGGTGGTGCTGTTCGATGAAATCGAAAAGGCCCATCCTGATGTGTTTAACATCTTGCTGCAACTGCTGGAAGACGGTCGCCTGACCGATTCCAAAGGGCGCACGGTCAGCTTTAAGAACACGCTGATCATCTTCACCTCCAACATCGGCTCCCGCGCTATTCAAAAAGGCGGCAGCGGGCTGGGCTTTGAACTGGGCGAAAGCGACTCGCAATATACCCGGATGCGCGATCGCATCAACGACGAGCTAAAGCAGTCCTTCCGTCCTGAGTTGCTGAACCGATTGGATGAAATCATCGCCTTCCGCCCGCTAACTCGCGACGAGGTGACGCAGGTAGCCGACTTGATGATCCGTGAGGTGAATCAGCGCCTTAGCGAACAGGGCATGGCGCTCATCGTCACCGATGCTGTGAAAGAGCGGCTGCTGGCGGAGGGGTATGACCCCGCCTACGGAGCGCGACCCATGCGCCGAGCCGTCACTCGCTTGCTAGAAGACGCGCTGGCAGAGGGAATGTTGACGGGCGAAATCCGCACAGGCGACACCGCTATCGTCGATCTGGACGATGATGGGCAGATCCACGTTCGCCGCCAGGATGTGCCGGTGCTGCAATCCGTCAATTGAGTCAATTAAAGGGCATTGCTTCCGCAGGGCTGACTCAACTTGTCGCCTCTTATGCGGGAGCAATCGTCCGGAATATTGACCGCGAGGAGCGTAAGCACTGAAACGATGAGGTCTGGCTTTGGCGATTTATTTTGGCGATTTGTCGAGTCATCGTCTAAGCTATGCTCAGTATTTAACGATAGTGCTGGAATTAAACCTTGCTAAAGCTGAAATTGATTGTGTTGAAGCGTTTTCCTCTCTTGGCTCTGCCGTTGGCGTTGGGCGCAGGCTTTTGGGCGCGTCCGGCGATCGCTCAGGCGTTGATTCCCCATGTGCCCCAGTTGGACTATGCCCGGATGGAGCAGCAAGGGCTAAGTCTGGCCCAGGAGGCGGCGCAACTCGCGCAGTTTCAGCAGTATGAACTGGCGCTGATTCGGGCGCAGTTGGCGACGCAGCTCGTGCCCCAGAATGGGCAGGTGTGGGCGCTGCTGGGCAGTCTGTATCTGCAAGTGGGTCAGGGCGACAAGGCGATCGCCCCCCTACTCAAGGCCGAATCGCTCAGCCGGGAAGACCCGGCGATTTTGTTTGCCCTGGGCACGGCCTATTTCCGCGCCGAGAACTATGCCCGCTCCGCCGAATACCTGCGAAAAGGACTGGCACTTAAGGACGACGAACCCGGTGCCTGGTTTGACCTGGGCAATGCCTACTACATGCAAAAGCGCTACGCCGACGCAATCGAGAGCTACGAAAAGTCGGTCGAGCTTCAGGAAGATTTTTGGCCGTCCATCAACAACATCGGGCTGGTGCTGTATGAAATGGGCGACATCGACGGGGCGCTAGAAAAATGGCGCGAGGCGATCGCCATCGACGGAACGCAAGCCGAGCCGCAGCTAGCAGTGGCCGTGGCGCTGTTTGTGCAGGGCAAGCAGGAAGAAGCGCTGGCGATGGGCGAAGCCGCCCTCAACCTGGACGATCGCTATGCCGAGATCGACTTTTTGCGAGAAAACCTGTGGGGCGATCGCCTGATTGAGCAAACCCGACGATTCCTCCAGCTTCCCCGGATGCGCGAGACGCTGGCGCAGATTCGGCAGTCGGGTGGTTAGGGGCGAGGGAGGGGGGAAAGAGGAAAGAACGAAGAGAGAAGAACGAAGAGAGAAGAACGAAGAGAGAAGAACGAAGAGA
>NZ_JACYLP010000047.1:0-68560 GCF_015272455.1 Thermoleptolyngbya sp. C42_A2020_037 | reverse complement strand
GGTTGCTCCGGACTTCACGGTGTAGGCAGCGCAGCACTTCGCCGGGTTGCTCGGCGTTGAGGACGATGCCGTTGGGCGGGAATTCCAGGGCGCGAGTCCACTCGAAGCGTTCGGCATAGCGGAGCAGGTGCAGCCGGTCGATCGCCAGTTGCGCGTCTTCGGGCAGGCCGATGATGTAGTGGCGCAGGCGGCGACGGTGGGGCAGTTCGCAGGTGAGCGGCGGCAGCGAAAACTGGGTCGCCTCCGAGCGTGGGGACGACCAGGTGTATTGAATTGTTAGCATTTGGGGTTTCCTCCTGGAAACGAGTGGGGTAGGAAACCCCGAAATGTTGGCCGCCCCCGGAGGTGAAGCGCTGGGACAGGGCGGCCTACAATGGACGCAGCCCTGAGACAGCCTCGGACTGTCGAGGGGTCAGGCGTTGGTAGGTGTTGGCTGCACCTGCCAATGCCGTGGATGACTAAACGACCAAAATTTCGGGGGAAAGGTAAGCCGCGCTGACTTGGGGTCATTCACAGCTTGATGGACGATTGTACTGGATGCGATCGCCCTCGTCAATTGCTCTGCGCTAGGAGTCATGCCCCTCAGCGATATTTGCAGTAGCGGCGGCCATCGGAGCTTGCTACAGCATTTTTGAAGCTAGTGAGGCACACGGATGGTCAATAAGCCCTTGCCTCGTGAGGGCAGCGTGTGCCTCACCCCGCAAGAAAATGCTGTATCATCGAGCCGGATTGCATTTTCCAGAGCCGATTTTTTCGGGGCCATCTCATGGTGATTTCAACATTGCGAACGGCAACCCCAGATGCAAGGCGAAGCACGGCCGGGGGCGATCGCCCAAATGCTGATTAGCAACAACGTTCACTTTGAAAACAACTGCGCCATTTTGAGCATCAATGGCTACCCCAGCCGATTTTTGATACCGTCATGAAAATACTGTGGCGCAATCCAGACTTTACGGTGTTTGCCTTCCAGGATTGTTAATCCGCGTTCTAAACCGCAGCATCGCCAAAGGGCAGCTTGTGGAGGCAGAAGGAAGTACTGACCTGGTATTCGTCAGCAGTGATTACGACTCCTCGTTCTACGCAGCCGAAAGTTTCGGTTGATCAACCCAACCATCCAGAAAACGACTCAGAGCGCAGCACTTTAGAGCCAACCCTAAAACGAAATAATCAGGAAGCTGTCCTGAAACTTAGCGCCCGTGACCTGGCGGCCGCTGAGTTCGGGCGGCAAGGAAATGTTGCGGCGCTGGTCGCCTGCTTCGACGGTGACTTCGGGGCCAGACTGGATGAGTTTGACCTGGGTTTTGTCGAAACCGGGCAGAAAGAGGGCGACTTTGCGCTCGGCAATATTCACGGCGATCGCCCTTGGTGCCTGGGCTGCCTGGGTAAAGTCGGGCAGGGCTTCGATCAGCGGCTGCCAGTCTTGACCGGGATAGTTGGGCAGGGCGGTGATAGAGAGCGGCGCAAACTCTGGGGCGATCGCACTTCCGTCAGACGACTGGTTGAGAATTACGCCGCCCACGGTCAGCCCGACCTGCTGGGCGCTGCCCCAGAGATATTTGGCAGTGGCGATCGCCGCCGCGTCCTGCGTTGTCACCAGATAGGCGGCGACGCGGCTGGGATCGTTGACCGCCGCTTTGCCCTGCTCCATCAGGTTGCTGCTCTGCTGCATGGCGGGCTGGTCAAACACATCGCCCGACCAGTTCACATTTAGCACCGCAGCGGCGACGGGCTGCACAAAGGGCGACACCGCTTTCCACAGGTCAGACTCTGCCACCACCTTGCGGAAACGGCGGAAATACCAGGTGGCGATTTCCGGCATTCCCAGCATTCGCAGCGTGGACAGATCCCCCGCGCCATCGTAAACAATCACGTCATACTTGCCGCTGCCGTCAAATTCGCGCAGGGCATTCAGCGCCAGCGCCCCGTCCATGCCCGGCAGGATACCCAACTCCTGTCCGTAGACCGCTTTCAGAATCGGCGTGCGGAGATACTGTGCTTCCTGACGCTTGAGTTCTTCCCAACTGGCCTCCATCAGCGCCGTAGATTGCAGGTGGACAGCGCTCAGGTTCGCGCCAATCTCTTGCGGGGTTGCGCCAACGGACGCGCCCAACAGCAGACCAAAGGCGGGGCCGGGGTCTTGTCCCACCAGCAGCGTCCGCTTGCCTTGCAACGCAAATTGCTTTGCAGCGGCGATCGCCACGGTCGTCCGTCCGGTTCCGCCTTTGCCCAAAAACGTCAGGATGAAACTCATGCGTCTCCCTAAGAAACGACCTCTAGCTCGTCTTCAAAAAACCAGGTAGAAAACTTGTCGTCAAACTGAACAACGACCCCGACGCCGCTGCCATCCGTCATCTTGAAATCTTGAACCTCGCCCACTTGCCCCAGGTGCTTCACAACGGCTTGACCCGTGCGATCGCGCAACCGACGAACCCGAACCTTTTGACCAATTTGCATCTCGACACTCAACGATCGGCAAACAATTAGCCAGTGTATCAGTCTATTGCGCTGTATTGCGCCCCATTTAAGCGATATTGTGGTGACTTGGTGGCGCTTTTTCTCAGGCCAGCGTAGGGCTGAAGTCTGGGCAGAGAAATTTCGTTGAATGTTTGCTGAATTTTCGTTGAATCTTCTATTGGGCGATCGCAATGCTGGCAAAACGAATCTTGCCCTGTCTGGATGTGAAGGCGGGGCGCGTGGTGAAAGGCGTGAACTTTGTCAACCTGCGGGATGCGGGCGACCCCGTGGAACTGGCGCAGGTTTATAACGACGCGGGGGCGGATGAGCTGGTGTTTTTGGACATTACCGCCACCCACGAAGACCGCAACATTATTTACGACGTGGTGTATCGCACGGCGGAGCAGGTGTTTATTCCGCTGACGGTGGGTGGCGGCATTAGCTCCCTAGACACCATCAAGCAACTGTTGCGGGCGGGGGCCGATAAGGTGAGCATCAATTCCTCAGCCGTGCGCGACCCAGAGTTTATCAACCGGGCGAGCGATCGCTTTGGCAATCAGTGCATCGTCGTCGCCATCGACGCACGGCGGCGGGCTGACCCCGAAAATCCGGGCTGGGATGTATACGTGCGCGGCGGGCGAGAGAACACCGGCCTAGATGCGCTGAGCTGGGCCCAGGAGGTGGAGCAGCGCGGCGCGGGGGAACTGCTGGTGACCAGCATGGACGCAGACGGCACGCAGGCGGGCTATGACTTGGAACTGACGCGGGCGATCGCCGAACAGGTGCAGATTCCAGTCATTGCCTCCGGCGGCGCGGGCACCTGCGCCCACATTCACGAAGCGCTGACCGAGGGCAGGGCCGAAGCAGCGCTGCTGGCTTCGCTGCTGCACTATGGCCAGCTCACCGTCGCAGAGATCAAGCAGTATTTGCGGGAGAACCAGGTGACCGTCAGGGAGTAATCGAATCGGCGCGTTCTGTACAATTCGATACCAATCATTCCAAATCTCTAGATTGCCTTTAGAGACACTTTTCTGAGGAACTGTTACAATGTGAAATATTACAAAACGTTACATTCATATAAGAATGATCTTTATCCTGTTCATCGTCGTAGCGCTGGTGGCATGGGCACTGCACCTCATGCAGGAAGCGCTTGACCGTAAAGAGTTTTCGCTGATGCTGGCGGGCTTTTTGGTGTCGATGGCAGCAGCGGCGCTGGTCGCGGTGTATTTTCTGGTGGGCCACTTCGTGGGCTACATGGATCAAATGTCGCAGCGGGCCGAGTTGACGGAACAGTATTACGAAACGGCAGAGTTTGTGTTTCCTAGCGAGCTAATCGTAGAGGAACCCATCCTGAATTATGCTGGCATGACAGATGCAGCCCGACGCTTCGAGGGCGCGATTTCTGTGATTCACCCATAGGGCGCGTTCTGATTGGACGCTATTTGAGATTGAAGGCGGCGATCGCCAAGCAGCCCCAGCCCACCATCAGCGCAGTGCCGCCAATTGGCGCAACGGCTCCCAGCACTTTCACACCGCTGAGGCTGAGGGCATAGAGGCTACCAGAAAAGATCACCGTCCCTGCAACAAACGCCCAGCCTGAGGCAGTGAGCCAGCCCTGACCGGACTCGGCCCGCAGCAGCAAAAAGCCGACGAGCAGCAGCGCCAGCGCGTGATACATCTGATAGCGCGTTCCCGTTTCAAAAATTTCCAACATGCGATCGCTCAGCTTGGGTCGCAGCGCGTGGGAACCGAAGGCCCCAGCGGCGACGGACAGCCCACCGAGAACGGAGGCGATCGCCAGAAAGATTTGGCTCATTGACATGGGCTAAAACACTTGGCTAGAAACCTAATTGCATACTCTATTGCACCGTAGCAGGTTCTCAGCGTTTGGCTCAAGCACAGCTCTATCTGCAATACAATTTGATGGTTGAGATGTCCTGCGATCAAGCCTTCCATGCCTCTCCGTTTGTATAACACCCTGACGCGACGTGTCGAACCGTTCGAGCCGCTGGAACCCGGCGTGGTTAAGATGTATGCCTGCGGCGTAACGGTGTATGACTATTCGCATGTGGGCCATGCGCGGAACTATATCGCCTGGGACACGCTGCGGCGCTATCTGCTATGGCGCGGCTATGCGGTGAAATATGTGCAAAATTTCACCGACATTGATGACAAGATTATCCGGCGATCGCACCAGGAAAACGTCCCCTGGACCGTCATCACCGAAACCTATATCCAGGCATACCTGGACGACATGGATCGGCTGAATATTCGCCGCGCCGACGTATATCCCAAGGCCACCGAAGTTGTGCCGCAGATTGTCGAGTTCATCCAGTCGCTAATCGATCGCGGCTATGCCTACGAATCCGGCGGCGACGTATACTACGCTGTCGAAAAATTTCCCAGCTACGGCAAACTGTCGGGGCGCAAGCTAGACCAGATGGAAGCCGGGGCCAGCGGCCGAGTGGATGAGGAAGCAGCGAAAAAGCACCATCCCCTAGATTTTGCCCTGTGGAAGGCGGCAAAGCCCGGTGAGCCGGAGTGGGACTCGCCCTGGGGCAAGGGACGACCCGGCTGGCATATCGAATGCTCGGTGATGGTGCGCGAGGAATTGGGCGACAGCATCGACATCCACACGGGCGGGCAAGACCTAATCTTTCCGCACCATGAAAACGAGATCGCCCAGTCGGAGGCGGCGCTGTCCAAACCCCTGTCGCGCTTCTGGCTGCACAACGGCTTTGTGAATATCAGCGGCGAAAAAATGTCCAAATCGCTGGGCAATTTCACCACGATTCGCCAGATGTTGGAAAGCGGCTTTGACCCAATGGTGCTGCGGCTGTTTGTGCTGCAAGCGCAGTATCGCAAGCCGATTGACTTTACCGAAGAGGCGATCGCCTCTGCTCAAAATGCCTGGGACACGCTGACGGAGGGGCTGCGGTTTGGCTATAAGTACGGTGCAGCGCTGGGCTTTGCGGCTGAGAATGGTGCAGCGCTTGACGATCCAGCGACGCTCAACATTTCTGCTGAAAGTGACGCAGTGCAACGCTTTCAGGCGGCGATGGACGACGACCTGAATACGCCTGTGGCGCTGTCGGTGTTGTTTGAACTGGCCAAAGAGTTGCAGAAAGAGGGCAACCGCCTGACCCACGACGGCAAAACCCTGGCAGAACCCGCCGCACTGCAAGCCCAGTGGCAAACGCTGGTGGCGCTGGCAGAGGTGCTGGGGCTGACGGTTTCGCCAGACGCAGCACCAGCACCCGATGGACTCAGTGATGCAGAAATCGAAGCGCTGGTGCAGCAGCGGGCCGAGGCGAAACGAGCGAAAAACTGGGCCGAGGGCGATCGCATTCGAGACGAGCTAAAAGCCCAGGGCATCACGCTCATCGACAAACCTGGTGGCGTAACGGAGTGGATTCGGGGAAGCTGAAGTGTGTCGAGTCGGGTGGCTCAGTCTGTGCCCTGAACTCCGCGATACAGATAGAAGCAGATGAATGCGGTACGAGTACGATAGGAGAGACGCTGAATGCCTAGCGCGATCGCTCGACTGTCCGCTTCAGCCCAGCCCCTAAATTTCCCACTTCTCACCCCTGAGCCTTTGCCAATGCCAGAGCTTCGCTTTCAGATTGAGTGGCCAGACGGCTCCCAGGAGCTTTGCTATTCGCCATCCCTGGTCATTAAGGACTACTTTGTACCCGATCAGGTTTATCCTTTGGCAGACTTTTTGGAGCGATCGCGCACGGCGTTGCACATTGCCAGCGATCGCGTCCAGGCCAAATATGGAATGCCCTGTAGCCTTGCCCTGGGGCAGCTTTCCAAAATTGAGCAAAAGGCGACGCAGTATGCCGAACTTCCAGAACCTCAGGTTAAGGTGCTGAGGTTTGTAGAGTAACGGAACCAAAGAGTAACGGAACCCAACTTGTACCCGCGACTTTGCCTCAGACCAGGTGTTGTTGAATCGCGGCTAATACGGCTTGAGTGCGATCGCGCACTTCTAGCTTTTGCAGGATGGAATGAACATGCACGCGCACGGTTCCAGGTGTGATATGAAGCGCAGCGGCGATTTCCTGGTTATTTTTGCCGCTAGACATAAGCGTGAGAATCTCTAATTCGCGCTGAGTCAACGCAGCCGCCAATAGCTGAGTTGGATTGGAAGCGGGCACAGACGGCACAGCAGCAGGAGGCGCGGCGCGGTGATCGAGGGCAGTGCGAATTTCCTCTGTCGCAGCGGCATCCCACCAGGATGCACCCGCCGCCACCGAACGCAGAGCCAGCACCAGCGTTTCGGCTCCAATGCCTTTGAGACAATAGCCCTGTGCGCCCGCTTCGATGATTTGCGGAATCAGAGTTTTTTGAGATTGGGAAGTCAGCACCAGGATGGGCAGGGTTGGGGCAACTTGCTTGAGCTGGCGACAGGTTTCCAGGCCGCCGATGCCGGGTAGTCCGATATCCAGCAGCACCACATCGGGCAACTGGCGCGAGACTAGGGCGATCGCCGTTTCGCCATCCTCTGCCTCTGCCACGATTTCGATGCCCGCCTCTTGCTGCATCCGAACCTGCAACCCTAAGCGGAACAGCTCATCGTCTTCCACGAGCAAGAGACGTAGCGGCTTGGTCATACTCGGTTATTTATACTCGGTTATGATATTGCAGCAGGCATTGGGTAGGCGGGCAGCCGAAAGGCAAACAGAGCGCCTGTAGGGTTAAGGTTCTCTGCCCAAATTGTACCGCCGTGCGCGGTGATGATCTGGCGAGAGAGGTAAAGTCCCAGCCCAGCACCCTTAGATTGGCGATCGCTCTGTCCCTGAAAGAACCGCTCAAACAAATGGGGCAACTCCTCCAAGCGCAGCCCTGCGCCACTGTCCAGGACTTTTACTACATGAGAGTCGGACTGAGATTCCAGCAAGATTTCCACGCGATCGCCCCGGCGAGAATGGTTCACCGCATTGCTCAGCAGGTTTGTCAGCACACGCTGTAGCTGAAAGGCATCGCCATTTACCCAGAGCGATCGCCGAAAATCGGACTCGCTGTGGCGAATCGCCAGATAGACCTGGCGACTGGCGGCCAGTCCGCTGAGTTCGCCTGCCACCATTTCGGTCAGTGCGGTCAGGTCTACCGGAGCCAGTTGCAGCGACAAGCCTTCTGCATCGTTGCGATAGATATCCAGCAGCGTTTCCACCAGTCTAAGGCTGGTTTGGTGGCTCCGCTTCATCGTAGATAAAATCTTTTGCTGTGCGGGCGACACCGGGCCGAAATATTCTTGCTCCAGCCCGCTGAGGGTTTCGATCGCCCCTAGCAGCGGCGTTCTCAGGTCGTGCGTCAGCGTGGCGGCCAGGTCTTCTCGCAGTTTCGCAAGCTGCGCCTGCGCCTGAAGCTGGGCCTGCTGTCGGGCGATCGCCTCTTCACTCCGCCGAATGCGATCACTCAGCCAGCCCGTAATTCCCAGCGCCAGCGTTGCAATCATACGATTCAGAAAAATCGTGAGCGACCAGGGCTGTTCATGGGGAATCCACACGTTTGAGAGGGTTAGCGCGATCGCCGTAGCCGTCACCCAGCCCAGTTCTCGACGGCTGAGGCGGGCGCTGGCCAGCAAAATCCCGCCGATGTAGAAATAGCCAAAGACAAACTCTGGCGGCGTAATGTATTCCAGAAAGAGGGCGATCGCAAATAGCCCAATGATTAAGCCCCGAATCGACAAATCCCGGTCACGCTGTGCGATATCTGACTTTGGCATTCACCACAATCTCATTCTGAATCTTTCCTATTTTGCCTTGCCTGTTCCAAAGCACGCAGGCGTTCTCTATCTCGGCTATATCATGAGGTATAGATCCGTCTAAACAGTTTGTAACTCTGCTGCAACTTCTAAACAGAAACTTATACCGCCTGTGGAATGGTTTGAGACCAGGTTTCGTCACACACTAAGATAAGCCGAAGTCACGCTTCAAGGAATAGGCGAGTTCATGTCACAAGGTTTTTTTCAAATCGCGCTAACCCTCGCCCTGATGGTGGCGATCGCCCCTTTCTTTGGGGCGTATATGGCGCGGGTGTATACGTATCATCCGTCACGGCTCGACCCGGTAATGCATCCTGTTGAGAACCTCGTTTATCGGCTCAGCGGCCTCCGCAAGCGAGCAGACATGACGGGCTGGCAATATGCCCGCGCAGTGCTGTGGAGCAATCTGGCAATGGGCATCTGGGTGTTTTTGATTTTCATGCTGCAAGGGGCACTGCCGCTTAATCCAACAGGACTAGGCGCACCCCCCTGGGATCTAGCGCTGCACACGGCGATTTCCTTCGTCACCAACACCAACCAGCAGCATTACTCTGGTGAAACCACCTTCAGCTACGCCAGCCAGGTTTGGGCGCTGGGATTTCTCATGTTTACCTCGGCGGCGACGGGGCTGGCGGTGGCGATCGCCTTCATTCGCGGGCTGACTGGGCGGCCCCTGGGCAATTTCTATGCAGACTTGATCCGGTCGATTACTCGCATCTTGTTACCCATTTCTGTGGTCGGCGGGCTGCTGCTCTTGCTGGCTGGGGTTCCAGAAACGCTGGCAGGCCCGGCAGTGGTTACAACGCTGGACGGGGCGCAGCAGGCGATCGCCCGCGGCCCCGTCGCCCACTTTGAAGCCATCAAAGAGCTAGGCGAAAATGGCGGCGGCTTCTTTGGCATCAACTCTGCCCATCCGTTTGAAAACCCAAGCGGGTTTACGAACTTGCTAGAAATGCTCTTGATGATGAGCATTCCCACTGCTCTTATCTTCACTTATGGAGCCTTTGCCCACAACCTCAAACAGGCATGGCTCATTTTCTGGATGGTGTTTGCCATTTTCGTCGGGTTAATTATCCTGACTGCGGTCGGCGAATATCAGGGCAATCCAGCCGTCAATGGGATACTTGGCAGCGCCGCCCCAAATCTGGAAGGTAAGGAAGTGCGCTTTGGCTGGGCACAAACCGCGCTCTGGGCGGTCATGACCACAGGCACCATGTGCGGTGCAGTGAACGGAATGCACGATTCGCTAATGCCCACAGGTGGCTTTTCTACATTGTTCAACATGTTCCTGCAAATTGTCTGGGGCGGACAGGGAACAGGAACCGCGTACCTGTTTGTTTACCTGATCCTGGCTGTGTTCCTCACCGGGTTAATGGTGGGACGCACACCAGAATTTCTGGGACGCAAAATCGAGAAGCAAGAGATTGTGCTTGCCAGCGTCATCTTACTGGTTCATCCCTTTGCCATTTTGCTTCCCGCAGCCATCACGCTAGCGTTCCCAGACACGCTCTCTGGCATTAGCAATCCTGGGTTTCATGGTGTGTCTCAGGTGATCTATGAGTATGCCTCGGCGGCTGCAAATAATGGGTCTGGCTTTGAGGGACTGGGCGACAACACATTGTGGTGGAACCTGAGCGCCAGCGTCAGTTTGCTGCTGGGTCGCTACGTGCCGATCGTGTCACTGTTGCTGCTGGCAGATGGGCTTTCTCGCAAACAAACCGTTCCCGAAACCGCAGGCACGCTGCGAACTGATACCGTTCTGTTTACTAGCGTCACTGCGGGCGTGATCCTGATTCTTGGCGCACTGACTTTCTTTCCTGTCTTAGCGCTGGGGCCAGTCGCAGAAGCTTTTCAGATTGCATCAGGCGCATAGTAATTCAACCTAACCCCTAACCCCTACTACATGGCATTCTCTACAAAGCTTCGAGAACAGCGGAAGCACACGCCCAAAGCTGAAATGAGCGGACTCTATTCGCGGGCGATTCAGCAGGCGTTTGTGAAGCTCGATCCACGCATCATGATCCGCAATCCGGTGATGTTTGTAGTGTGGATCGGCACGATTATCACGGCGCTGCTCACCCTCAACCCTGGTCTATTTGGCACTGTGCCGGGCGAAAATCAGCGATTCTTTAACGGGCTGATCACGCTAATTTTGTTTTTCACAGTCTGGTTTGCCAACTTTGCCGAAGCAGTGGCCGAGGGACGCGGCAAGGCGCAGGCAGATGCGCTGCGGGCAACTAAAACTGATGCGATCGCCCATCGTATCTTAGCTGATGGTTCTGTCGAAGAAGTAAGCTCCACTCGGCTCCAGCGGGGCGACCAGATTCGCGTGGTGGCGGGCGACGTAATTCCGGCGGATGGCGAGGTGATTGGCGGCATCGCGTCGGTGGATGAGTCGGCCATCACGGGCGAATCGGCTCCCGTGCTAAAGCAACCAGGGACGGACATCGCCAGTTCCGTTACGGGTGGCACGCGGATTATTTCCGACGAGCTGCTGATTCGCGTCACGGCCGATCCGGGTAAAGGCTTTATTGACCGGATGATTGCGCTGGTGGAAGGGGCAGAACGCAGCAAAACCCCCAACGAAATTGCGCTGACGGTGCTGCTGGCCGTGTTAACTCAGGTGTTTTTGGTGGCGATCGCCACGCTTCCCCCGATCGCCCGATACGTGCAGGCTCCGGTCAGCATTGCCATGCTGATTGCGCTGCTGGTGGCACTGATTCCTACGACCATCGGCGGGCTGCTCAGCGCCATCGGCATCGCTGGGATGGATCGGGTGGCACAGTTCAACGTGATTGCCACTTCTGGACGCGCCGTAGAAGCCTGCGGCGACGTGAACACGCTGGTGCTGGACAAGACCGGTACAATCACGCTGGGAAACCGTCTAGCTGAGGAATTCATCCCGGTGAATGGCCACACGCTATCGGAGGTTGCCGAAGTGGCGCTGGCGGCCAGCGTGTTTGACGAAACGCCGGAGGGCAAGTCAATTGTGCGGTTGGCAGAAGATCTGGGCGCACGGGTCAATTTCCAGCGCGATCGCGCTGAAGGGATTGAGTTCTCTGCTCGCACCCGCATGAGTGGCACCAACTTGCCCGATGGCACCGAGATCCGCAAAGGCGCAGTCGAGGCGATCAAAGGATTCGTGCGATCGCGCGGTGGACAAACTCAAGCCGATCTAGATGCTGCCTATGAACGAGTCTCGCGGCTAGGCGGAACGCCGCTGGCCGTCTGTCAGGATAGCAACGTGATGGGCGTAATCTATCTCAAAGACATTATTAAAACCGGGATTCGAGAACGCTTTGATCAACTGCGGCGGATGGGAATTCGCACGATCATGCTCACAGGTGATAACCGGATTACGGCATCGGTGATTGCGGCTGAGGCAGGCGTGGATGACTTCATCGCCGAAGCCACACCCGAAGACAAAATCGACGTGATTCGTGCCGAGCAAGCCCAAGGAAAACTGGTAGCAATGACGGGAGACGGAACCAACGACGCACCGGCTTTGGCCCAGGCAAACGTCGGCGTGGCGATGAACTCTGGCACGCAAGCCGCTAAGGAAGCCGCCAACATGGTAGACCTGGATTCTGACCCCACCAAGCTGATCGACATTGTAACGATTGGCAAGCAGTTGCTTATTACCCGTGGCGCACTCACCACCTTTTCGATTGCAAACGATGTGGCCAAGTATTTTGCAATCATTCCCGCCCTCTTTGCTGCCATCGGCATCGGCAGGCTCAACGTTATGGGGCTTTCCAGCCCGCAGTCGGCTGTGCTGTCTGCCTTGATTTACAACGCGCTGATCATCCCGGCGCTGATTCCTCTGGCGCTAAAAGGTGTCCAGTTTCGCCCCCTCACGGCAGATCAACTGCTGCGTCGCAATATCCTGATCTACGGATTGGGCGGTGTGGTGGCTCCGTTTGCTGCAATCAAGGTAATCGATCTGCTCCTCTCTGCTACGGGTCTGGCGTAGGGGCTGTTTCGTTTTCGGTCAATTGATCGGTTTGTTTTTGCCCACTTATGACGCTGAAACCATGCTTCGTCGCACTCCAACATCTCTATTTTTGCTGTTAACCGCTGGTCTGTTGCTTGCACCTGCCGTTATGGCAGCTACGGGCGATACGCTGACGCGGGGACAATCTTATGCGATCGCCCTGCTGGGTCTAGTGATTGCCGCACTGTCGATTTATCTGTTCGCCGTGATGTTCCAGCCTGAGAAGTTTTGATGGAAACCAGAACACCATAAGCTATCTTCCAACTGATTTCCGAGACTGCGCTGTAAGGCTCTCAAACGTATCAAGCAAACGTTCCTTATTTATTCCAAAAAATGACTCGTGAATTTCTTCGCGCTGTTCGCACAACCCTGACACTTTGGCTCCTCACCGCCATCCTTTATCCGTTCGCAATGATTGCTGTCGGGCAAGTCGTATTTCCGTTCCAGGCAAACGGCAGCCTGCTTACCAATGCTCAGGGCACACCCGTCGGCTCTGCACTCATCGGGCAACCGTTTGAGGGCGATCGCTACTTTTGGAGCCGCCCCAGCACGACCACTTACAGCACAGGCAATCCCAACGATGAGGCCACGGCTGCGGTCTTGCAAACGGGCGTTTCTGGAGCCAGCAACCTTGCCCCCAGCAATCCCGCGTTGCTAGAGCGCATCCAGGGCGACGTGGATCGGCTCAGACGGTCAGGGATTCCCCCAACAGCCGATCTGGTCTACACCTCTGGCTCCAGCCTTGACCCGCACATTAGTCTAGAATCGGCCCAGGCTCAGATTCAACGGGTCGCCGCCGCTCGCAACGTGGACGCAAGCCAGCTAGAACCCCTCATCGCGCAGCACACAGACGGTCGATTTCTGGGCATTTTTGGCGAACCGGGTGTAAACGTCCTGAAGCTGAATCTGGCGCTGGATGCGCTGTAGACCTGACCTCCAAACCCCATCATGCATAACCCAAAGAGCGACTCTTCTTTGCCGTCGGACGGGCTATATGGCAATCCTGGCGGCAAGCGGGGGAAGCATAAAATTTTCATCGGCATGGCTCCCGGTGTCGGCAAAACCTACAAGATGCTGGAGGAAGCGCATCAGCTCAAGGCTGAGGGCGTAGATGTGGTGATTGGCATCCTGGAAACCCACGGACGACGAGATACCGCAGAACGCGCGAAAGGATTAGAGATTATTCCTCGGCTGCGCGTGTCCCATGAGGGCACTGTTCTGGAGGAAATGGACACAGACGGGATTTTAGGGCGATCGCCCCAACTCGTCCTGATTGATGAACTGGCGCATACCAATGTTCCTGGCTTGCCCCACGAAAAGCGCTACCAGGATGTCGAACAGGTTCTAGACAGCGGAATTGATGTCTATTCCACTGTCAATATTCAGCATCTCGAAAGCCTAAACGACCTGATTGCTCGAATCACCGGAGTCATTGTGCGGGAGCGCATTCCCGATCGCCTGCTGGATGAAGCGGATGCCGTTGTGCTGATCGATGTTACGCCAGAAACTTTGGAAGCCCGGCTGCGTGACGGCAAGATTTACGAGCAGGAAAAGATTCAGCAATCGCTGGCAAATTTCTTTCAGCGGCGCAACCTAATCGCGCTGCGAGAACTGGCGCTGCGAGAAGTGGCCGACACCGTAGAGGAAGAAGCCAACAATGGCGAGTTAAACGGCCAGTCCTGCAATATCCACGAGCGAGTTCTGGTTTGTGTTTCAACCTATCCAAACTCGGTACAACTGCTGCGTCGAGGGGCAAGAATCGCAAACTATATGAATGCGCCACTTTACGTGGTTTTTGTGGCAGACCCCGATCGCTTTTTGACCCGCGAAGAGTCTCTGCATATCGAAACCTGTGAAAATTTGTGCCGCGAATTTGAAGGTACGTTTCTACGAATTGATAAACAAAACGTCCCGCAGGCGATCGCCCAGGTTGCCGCCGAATACCACATCACCCAAATCGTCATCGGCGAAAGCCAGCAGCCCGCCTGGAAACGCCTGCTCAAAGGCTCCTTTACTCAAAAGCTGATGAAGCGCATCCATCAGCAGCACATCGATCTGCACATTATTGCGACCGAAAAGTAAGAAATCTGAAAAGTAAGACACCCGGCAATTACACTACGATGCTCACCAGGGCGCTTACTTCACAGGGGGATGCTGGGCTAGCACTTTTTTCAGATATTGTCCCGTGTAGGATTCTGGGACCTCGGCAACCTGTTCCGGTGTGCCCACCGCGATAATCTGTCCGCCGCGATCGCCCCCCTCTGGGCCCAAGTCAATCACCCAGTCGCAGCAGCGGATCACGTCCAGGTTGTGTTCGATGACCAGCACTGTGTTGCCCATGTCCGTCAGGCGTTGCAGCACGTCCAATAGCTTGTGAACATCGTAGAACGACAGGCCAGTGGTCGGTTCATCGATCAGGTACAGCGTCTTGCCCGTGGCGCGGCGCGAGAGTTCCGTTGCCAGCTTCAGCCGCTGCGCCTCGCCGCCAGAGAGCGTCGGCGCAGTCTGCCCCAATCGCACATAGCCCAGCCCCACGTCCACCATCGTTTGCAGCTTCGCCGAAGCCTTGGGAATATTCTCGAAGTATTCCAGCGCTTCCTCTGCCGTCATGTTCAGCACGTCGGAAATCGACTTGCCCTTGTACTTCACTTGCAGCGTCTCGCGGTTATAGCGGGCCCCTTTGCACACCTCGCACTGCACGTACACATCCGGCAAAAAGTTCATCTCAATCACGTTCACGCCCTGCCCGCCGCAGGCCTCGCAGCGGCCGCCCTTGACGTTGAAAGAAAACTGCCCCGCCTTGTAGCCCCGCGCCTTCGCCTCAATGGTTTCGGCAAACAGATCGCGGATTACGTCAAATACGCCCGTGTAGGTGGCAGGATTCGATCGCGGCGTGCGGCCAATGGGCGACTGGTCAATGACGATTGCCTTGTCGAGGGCGGCAAGTCCCTGCATTTCCGCCATTTCCTTGGGCTGGGGAACCTTGCGCCCAAAGTGGTGTTGCAGCGCGGGATAGAGCAGTTCGTTGATCAGCGTCGATTTGCCAGAACCTGATACGCCCGTGACGCAGACAAATTTTCCAAGCGGAATATCGACATCCAGGTTTTTTAGATTATTGCGGTGGGCATTGCGGATCTTGAGGCTGCGGCTATTGCCCTTGCGACGCTCCGCAGGCGTTTGAATCACCCGCCGCCCAGACAGATACGCGCCCGTCAGCGAGTCCTCCGCCTCCAGCAAGTTTTGCAGCGAGCCTTGGGCCACGATGTTGCCGCCGTGAACGCCTGCGCCAGGGCCAATGTCCACCAGGTAATCAGCAGCGCGGATGGTGTCTTCGTCATGCTCCACCACGATCAGCGTGTTGCCCAGGTCGCGCAGGCGGGTAAGCGTGTGCAAGAGGCGATCGTTGTCGCGCTGGTGTAGCCCGATGCTGGGTTCGTCCAGCACATACAGCACGCCCGTCAGGCCAGAGCCGATCTGCGTGGCCAGACGGATGCGCTGCGCCTCGCCGCCAGAGAGAGTCATGGCCGTGCGATCGAGCGTCAGATAGTCCAGCCCCACATCCAGCAAAAATTGCAGCCGCGCCCGGATCTCCTTTAGCGCCAGGTCCCCGATTTGCGCCTGCCGGGGCGAAAGCTGCATCTGGTTCACCCGATTCAGGCATTCGCGAATCGAGACGCTGGCCAGGTCTTTCAGGCGATATTGCCCCAGCCGGACGGCCAGGGCTTCGGGCTTGAGGCGATCGCCCCCACACACTTCGCAGGGCTGGTCGATCAGGTATTGCTCCAGCTTTTGCTTGAACTGCTCCGATGTGGACTCTCGATACTGGCGATCGAGCATGGGCAGCACGCCCTCATACTTGCGGTAATAGCCCTTGGTGTCTCGATAGCGCGAGTCCGACTCGATGTAGATCTTCTCATCGCTGCCGTGCAGAATGACGTGCTGCTGGTCGGGGGTCAGCTTTTCCCACGGGGTCTGAATCTCAAAGCCAAAGGCCTGCCCGACGCTGTAGAGCAGCGAGAAGTAGTAGGTGTTGTCGCGCTCCGACCAGGGGGCGATCGCCGCATACACCGGCAGGCTTGGGTCAGGAACGACCAGTTCTGCCGAGAAAGTCCGCAGCGACCCCAGTCCGTGGCAATGGGGACAGGCTCCGTAGGGCGAGTTGAAGGAAAACAGGCGGGGCGACAGTTCCTCCATCACCGCGCCATGTTCAGGACAGGCGAAGTTTTCGGAAAACAGCAGCTCTAGCTGATTTTTGGGCGAGTCTTCTTCAGAATCGACGCCATAGCGGCCCGCAGGCTCCGCCGCCATCCCCGGCAGCACGGGCAGTTGCAGGTCAGGCTTGGTCGGAAACTGCACCACGTTATCCACTTCCGGCAGCGTCGCGTCGATGATGGCGATGCCCTCCGACCGTTTCAGGCAGGTGGAAAGCGAGTCCACCAGGCGCTCCTGGATATTGTCTTTTTTGATCAGGCGATCGACGACAATTTCGATGTTGTGGAACTGGTTTTTGTCGAGTTCGATGTTGTCGCTCAGTTCGCGCACCTCGCCATCGATGCGAACCCGCACAAAGCCCTCCGCCGCCAGCCCGGATATCAGCTTCTTGTGCGTTCCTTTTTTGCCGCGCACCACGGGCGCAAGAATCTGAAACTTGGTGCGATCGGGCAGGGTCATCACTTGATCGACCATCTGGTCAATGGTTTGCGGCGCAATCGAGCGATCGCACTGGGGGCAATGCGGCTCCCCGGCTCGACCGTAGAGCAGCCGCAGATAGTCGTAAATTTCCGTAACGGTTCCCACCGTGGAGCGCGGGTTGTGGGAGGTGGATTTTTGGTCGATGGAGATGGCGGGGCTGAGGCCCTCGATCGCGTCTACATCGGGCTTGTCTACCTGACCGAGAAACTGGCGGGCGTAGGCGCTGAGGGACTCCACATAGCGGCGCTGCCCCTCGGCAAAGATCGTGTCAAAGGCCAGCGACGACTTGCCCGACCCCGACACGCCCGTAAACACAATCAGGCGATCGCGCGGCAAATCCAGATCTACGTTCTTCAGATTATGCTGACGAGCGCCGCGAATCCGAATCGTGTTTTGGGGATTCGCTGGAGATCCGGGCTGGGCGATTTCCGTTAGCCGGGTTGTATCAGACAGGTCTTGGGAAACTGGAGCGTGCCCATTTGCAGACTCGCCCGACGAATCGACTTTTTTCCGGCGCTTGGCAGTGTCGGCACGTTGAGGCATAGGGGCTGGGGCTGGCAGGCGAGACCACTGGCGAAACCATTCTTAACATTCTACCGCTCCTGGACGGGCGCACGGCTGATTCACCGGAGCAATTCAGAGAATCTGCTGAGAACGATTTGCAACGCTTGTCCATCCTAGCGCGATCGCCCGTGTTAGTACATAAGCTCACCCACGGCAACCATCCCCAAGACATCCACTGGTTTAAGGGTCACCGTAAGATTAAACAGGCAGGGAGCAAATAGCATGATGCAAAACGGTTTGCTCCCATCCCAAGTGCTTCTTGGTTGGCAATAAGTTTCCAGAAACCCTAGAATTGCGGATGTAAAACATTATGAAGCGTAGACTATGGCGGTTAGTCTCACCCAAGGGGTGAATGCTCAGTCCCCAGGGGCACAGGATGCTACATCACTGCGGCAGGTGTTTCAAACGATTACAGCCGAAAGCTGTCCCCGGTTTTACAACTTTCACATGCACACAGTTTGCTCAGATGGCAAACTCCAGCCAGAGCAGCTTATGGAGCAGGCGATCGCCATTGGACTTTCAGGCTTGGCAATTACGGATCACCATTCCACAGGCGGCTATTTTCGGGCGCAGCAGTGGCTGAGCAATCTCCAGCCAGAGTGGGTGGACGAGGGAGAGAACCCTGCGTCTAAGCCCCCGCCCCGCTTGTGGGCGGGCATGGAGGTGACCGCGGAACTGTTGGCTGACGAGGTGCATATTCTCTGCTATGCCTTTGACCCGGCGCACCCAGACTTGCACGTTTATCAGCAGGGGCAGTCAGTCGAAGGGGAAGCGCGACAGGCCGGGCGGGTCATTGCTGCGGTTCACCGGGCAGGCGGGCTGGCGGTGCTGGCCCACCCGGCACGATATAAGCGATCGCCCCAAGAGTTGATTCCTGCCGCCGCCGACCTGGGCATTGACGGCATTGAAACCTACTACGCCTACAACAACCCGTCGCCCTGGCAACCCAGCCCTCGCCAGACCGAGGAGGTCAGACAACTGGGCGATCGCCTGGGTCTGCTGCATACCTGCGGCACCGACACCCACGGGCTAGACCTGTTGCAGCGGCTCTAGGGCGGGTTGGGCCCATTCTGTTCGAGCGGTTCGAGCGGTTCGAGAAAATGGCAAAAAAAAGACCTCTGGGCGGGGCGATCGCCATGCCTAGGAATGCATTCTCGATTTGCTCAGTACATTGCGAGTACGCACAATGCTGGTACGTAAATTGCAAGTACATTGCAAGTGCATTGCGAGTGCATTGCAAGTGCATGGCTGTACACCAATCCGCCAGAGATCCGTGAGCCTACTGCCATCCAGGAATACATCTGGAACTAGCGTTACAAGCACTAGGTTACAAATAGAAACACCCCTTCTCAGGAAACACGGGCATCGACGCTAGGGCATGGCGCTGACTTGGGATGTCATTAGCCCTACCATGCCTGCACAGGCGATCGCCAAAAGCAGCATAAATCCGAGGGACTGTCCCAGGTGCTTAGAAGTCTGCATGGGTGTTTTCTCCATTACATCATTAGAGAATGAAGATAACAGTCTCTTGAGGAGTGAAACGAAAGATGTCGCTAAATTAAAGAAAAGCAATACTTCGCAATCTTTGATTCGGCAGATTCCCCTAAGCTCCGCATTGTTCACTTCGTCAAGCCATGCTCCAGGGCATAGCGCACCAGCTCCGTGCGGCTATTGGTGCCCGTTTTGCTGAACAATCGGCTGACGTATTTCTCCACATTGCGGACACTGGTGTCGAGGCGGCGGGCAATTTCTTTGTTCATCAGCCCTTCGGCGACCAGTTCCAGCACGCTCTGCTCGCGGGGCGTAAAGTCAAGGTGAATCGGGGCAGGGGTTTGGGCAATCGTCCCTTTTTGCGAGAGCATGGCCCGCAGTTGAGCGATTTGTTCTTTGATGTCGGCCAGGTCGGTTTTTTCGTCATCGCCACCCGCACGGGCGATCGCCGATCGACGCTCCAGCAGGCTGGATACGATAGCCACCAGTTCTTCTGGGTCAAACGGCTTGGGCAAGTAGGCATCGCAGCCCGCGTTGTAGCCCTGAATTCGGTCGGAGGTCATACCCCGCGCCGTCAAAAACACAACGGGCAGCGTCTCGAAGCGGGGATCTTCCCGGAGTTGCTTAAGAAACTGATAGCCATCGACCTGGGGCATCATGATGTCGGAAATGACCAGATCGGGTAAAAGCTGCTGAACCTTTTCCCAGCCTTCGCGGGCGTTGCTGGCGACTTCTACAACAAAGCCGCTGTCTTCCAGATAAGCCTGCACAGCCTGGCGCAATCCAGGTTCATCATCGACCAGCAGCAGCCGTCCGCTCATGGACGTTCCTCCCGTGTCTCAAAGTGTATGCCTCGGTGGACTAAGGCACGATTGTCGTCATCCAAAACTTTAACAGGACTTACGCATTTCGCGCAGTTTCAGGAGAGGGCAGGTCTTTTGGGCAGCCCCCATCGCCGACTGGCGGCTGGGCGGTTTGCAACCATTCCGCAAGCTGGCGACGATTGAGCTTGCCTTGGGCGCTGCGGGGAATGTGGTCGGTGGCGACCCAGCGCTTGGGCTGTTTGAAGCGGCTGAGCTTGTCTTGCAGCGCAGCTTCCAGCCGTATTGGGGAAACCTGGGAATTAGCAGGAACATAGAGCGCCGTCACCACTTCCCCCCAGTGGCGATCGCCCACCCCCACCACCGCCACATCCTGCACCAGCCCTGTCGCCCGAATCGCCGCCTCTACCTCGGCGGGAAACACGTTTTCGCCGCCCGTGATAATCTTGTCGCTGCTGCGGCCAGCAATGTGTAGCCGTCCTGCCCCATCCATCCAGCCCAGATCATCGGTCGCAAACTGGCCGCCAAAATCCGACGCTCCCCAATAGCCCCGCGCCAGCGAAGCCGCCCGAATTTGAATTCGCCCCACGTCTCCCACAGGCAGCAGCGTTCCGGCTGTGTCCACAATGTCCACCAGCGCGTGGGGCAGCACCCGCCCACAGCCTGTTTCCCCCGCCAGAAATTCCGCTGGCCGCTGGGTGGCAATTTGCGAGGCAGTTTCGGTCATGCCGTAGGTGGGGGCGAGGCGGAGTCCCTGCTGTCGCGCTTGGATGAGCAGGTCATCCCAGGCCGGCGCACCGCCCAGCAGGATTGTGTGAAATTGGCGCAGCCAGTCTGCCCCCCCTGGCAAGTCAAGCAATCGCTGGAGTTGGGTGGGCACAAGGGAGAGGAAAAAGCGTTCGGGGGCGATCGCCGGAAAGTCTCCCGCTTCCAGCGCCTTGAAGGAATGCAGCGCCAGTTGCCCACCCGACACCGCGCTCCGCAACGCCTGCATCAGCCCGCTGACGTGATACAGCGGCAGCACACAGCAGCAGTTCACCGGCCCGCTGGCGAGTTCTGGCTGAAAAAACTGGCGAAAGCCCTGGACAGCGGCAAGAAGCGTGTCTCCCGTATGGTGAGTAAAGCGAAGCTGGCCAGAGGAGCCGCCTGTAGGAATGAGGAGATCTGGAGGCTGTGCTGCCCTCCCTTTTCGTTCTTCGTTCTTCGTTCTTCCCTCACCCGCAGAAGCAAGGAGAGTCGGAGCCTGTACCGGATCAAGAGGAAGCACGGGATCGGGAGCGGTGGGGGTAAGAATGACCAAAGGGGACAGGTGGTGGTGGAGTTGATACCATTCCTGCACGCCCCAGGCGGGGTTGCCGAGGGCGATCGCCCATCCCTCTAGGCAGTCCGACAAAATGGCCGCACAAAGGCTGGCCAGAAAGTTCAGCGGGTCGGGTTCGGCAATCAGCAGCGTTGCCGGGGGGCGCGTTTCCCAAGGGGCAAGCGGGTGGGCGATGTGGCTCCGCAGCGCTGGGGTGATTCCCGTAGAGATCGCTTCGCGAATCGCCGCCTGTCGGGACTGAACCTGCTGGGCAAAGGCGGCAGGATCGATGCCAACCAGCCAGGGTCGATGCAGGCAGTCGGCTAAGATATCGCGGAGGCAGTCAGGGTTTGCCATAGGGCGGCGGCGGAATCTTGCTCAAACGCAGGGTCGAAAAACCAGTGGGCAACGCCATAGCCCAGGGCGCGATTGGGTCGGTTCCCCCAATTCTCTAGTTGCACCAGATGCGCCTGGATATAGCGGCGGGCCACGGCAGTTTCCAGCGCAGACGACCAGACGATATCGACCGGGTGCTGCTGACAAAAGGCGCGAAGCTGGCTGGGAAATCCGGCGATCGCCGCTTTGATCACCACCACCCCGCGCCAGCCCCGCTGCCAGCAGGTGCGTAGCTGGGCCAGCGTGGCGACAGACTCATCCAGCGCCAGGGGCGTGGGAAAGCGCTCGGCCAGCTTCAGCATCGCGTCAAACTGGGACGGCGCGAGGGGCTGCTCCAAAAATTCTACCTGGGGATGGGCCGCGCATTGCTCCAACCAGCGGCAGGCTGTGTCCCAATCCAGCCCGCCGTTGGCATCCAGCCGCAGCCTTGCATTGGGCGGAAGCTGCCCAATTAGCGCCTTGAATTCTGTCAGTTCTGCGGTCAACTCGCCCACACCGATTTTCTGCTTAAAGGTGCGGTGTCCCCGGTTCCAAAGCGGCTTCCAGGCAGAAATTGCCCTGTTCCCCGCAGGCAATAGGGCGCTGAGGTCGGACGGCTCCCAGTCGGGCGGGTCAGACTTTCCGAGGTCATGCTGCATCAGCGAGTCCCAGGCAGATTCTAGCCCAAACTGACAGGCAGGCAGCGTGGGGGCGATCGCCCGGATATCCGCCAGATCGAGGAATTCGGGAAGCGACTGGCAGAGGGCGATCGCCGCCTCCAGCGTTTCGCTACCAAACCAAGGCAGGGGCGCAATCTCGCCGTACCCCGTCCGCCCCGCCGCGTCCGTCAGCTTCACCAAAATTCCCCGCCGCTCGCTCCAGACTCCGTGGGCGGTCATCAGCGGTTGCCGAAACGCCCGTCGATACACCCGAAATTCTGCCCGCACGCTCATCATCTAACCCTGCCGGATTGTCCTGAGATGTAGAAATTGTGAAGCGACGGGCGGCAAATTAAGGCAAGTAAAAAGTTTTTGATTCGGTATAGAACGAGTGAACTATGATGTTAGCATTTAGTATAAATAAACTATTGCAGCCATGCCTACGGCCAAGCCACCCACCGCCAAACGGTCTACAGTCAGGCAATCCACCCGCCAGTCTATCCCCAAGCCGCTGACCGTCAAGCAGCAGCGATGCCTGGATTGGGTGACGGAATTCATCCAGCAGCAGGGCATTTCGCCCACCTATGAAGAAATTCGCGTCGGGCTGAGCTATCGCTCTAAAGACCCCGTGCGATCGCTCCTCAATGCTCTGTGCAACAAAGGCTACATCACCCGCAAGCCCCACAAAGCCCGCGCCATTCAGGTGGTTCAGTCGAGCCAAGTGAACAGGGCAAAAAACGGGCGATTGCTCCAGCTTGTTCCGACCGAGGCCATGGGCACGGGTTCGACTGTCGAGGCTATGCCAGAGACATCCGCCACTTCTCCCTGGGCAGCGCTGGAGCAGGCTTCGCCCAAATCCAGGAGTCGGCGCAAGCTTCCTCAGGGCATTCCCCTCCTAGGCGGCATCGCAGCCCACAGCCCCAAGACCACCTTTGTAGACGAGCCAGAAATTTATCTGCCGCTGGAACTGTTTCCTAACTTGGCGCGGCGATCGCCCTACGACTTGTCCCAGTTGTTTGCCCTGCGCGTTCAGGGCGACAGCATGATCGAGTCCCACATTTTGGACGGCGACGTGATCTTGCTGCGCCGCACCCCAGACCCGGCTTCGCTGAAAAATGGGGCAATTGTGGCCGCTCGCGTAGGTGATGCAGCGACGCTGAAGCACTACCTGCGCTCGGGAACCCAAGTGACGCTCCAGCCTGCCAACGCTGCCTACCCGCCGACGGTATTTGGCGTTGAAGAAGTGGACGTGCAGGGCGTGTATACCGGAATTTTGGTGCGCGGTGTGGTCTGAGGACGATTGATTTTGGATTGGCGATTTTGGATTGGCGATTTTAGATGGCTCATTCAGCACTTATCAGGCTTCCAGCCATTTCATTCGCAGCGTCACTTCGGAGAAATATTGGGGCTGGTAGCATTGGAATGCAGTTTGAATGACCGGCTTGAAGCATCAGAATGGCTGAAAATCGCTGCGATGCGGCTCGAAACCTGTCCTAGAATCAGGGTGACGTAATTGCGCGATTCCCGTAGGGATCGCTTCGCGAATCGCCCCTATGCTGACCCGATTCTTGCACGCGGCGCTGTTGGTGTCGGATTTAGATAAAGCAGAACAGTTCTATGGCACCGTACTGGGACTGACCAAAATCGATCGCCCTCTGAAATATCCCGGAGCCTGGTATCAGTTGGGCGAGGTGCAGATTCACCTGATGGTTGATTCGCGCACTCAGGTTTTGCTGACGGAGGCGGAAAAGTGGGGCCGGAATCCCCATTTGGCGATCGCCACTCCTGACCTAGATGCCATAAAAACGCGGCTGATTGAACATGGCTATCCCGTGCAGATGAGCGCATCGGGTCGCCCCGCCCTGTTTACCCGCGACCCGGACGGCAACGTGCTGGAGATTGGGCAGGTCTAGGAGAGGCGTGGGAGCGGAGTGACGGCGTAATGGGAGCGGACGGGGCGGGCTGGCAGGGGCGCTTGGAACTGGATTTTGTGGCGCGGGCGGGCGGAACGCAGCTTGGCCGCAGCTTTGTGCAGGCTCCGATGAAGGTGCAGCGGCCGTTCTTCCCAGAGGGCGATCGCGTCTGTCATGTGGTGACGCTGCACACGGCGGGCGGCGTGGTGGGGGGCGATCGCCTCTCGACTCAAGTTCATCTGGCGCAAAACGCGCACGCGCTGACCACCACCGCCACCGCTGGCAAGATTTACCGCAGCAACGGTCAAGTGGCTGAGCAGACGACCCACCTCCGCGTTGCAGCGGGCGGCTGTTTAGAATGGCTGCCTCAGGAAACCATCGTGTTCGACGGAGCCGACTATCGGCAGCGGCTCCGGGTAGATTTGGAAAAAGATGCGCTGTGGCTGGGTTGGGAAATCACCCGACTGGGACGCACGGCGCGGGGCGAACGGTTTGCCAGCGGCCAATGGCGATCGCACACAGAGGTCTGGCAAGATGGAACGCTGCTCTGGGTCGATCCGCAGCAGATCCTTGGCAGTGCTGCCCCGCTGAGCAGTCCCCACGGGCTGAACGATTGCCCCGTCGTCGCCAGTTTCGCCATCCTCGGCCAGCCAGTCGCCCAACTTTCTGCCGACCTTCTTCCCCAAACCCGCCAATTTATCCCCACCGCAGCTTCCTCTAGCCCCCTCCCATCCCTTCAATACGCCGCTACCCGCCTCCAATCCGGCCTCCTCTATCGCTATCGCGGCCATTCCACCCTGGAGGCCCGCCGCTGGTTTATCCAGATCTGGCATCTGCTGCGGTCGGCGCTGGTCGATCGGCCCGGATATCTTCCCCGCGTCTGGTAATCGCGCATCTGGTAATCGCGCATCTGGTAATCGGGCATCTGGTAATCGGGCAAACCCGATGGGAATACTGCTGTTCATCAGGGTGTATCAAACAGCAAAATTTATGAGCGCAGCGGGCGGTGTAATGCTGTGCCTAGCCTATGGGCTGGGCCTGCTTTTGACCGGGGTTTCGGTGCAGGTATGGGGCATCTCAGTGGGGGCGATCGCCCTTCCGGTGTTGGGACTGCTGGCAGGGGCGATCGCGCCTCGCCTCTGGCGGACGGGGCCTTCCGCCAAGGTCTGGATGGTAGCGGGATGGGTCGGACTGTTGGCAGCGCTTTACTTTCAGGTGCGCCTGCCCAAACCTGCGGAAACGGACATCAGCGCTCTGCTGAGCAACCCCGACGCAGCAACCGAGCGAGCCAACCTCGCTGTGACAGTGCATGGCTTCATCGACACGCCGCCAAAGCAAACCCGCAGCGGCAAGCTCCAGCTAGAGCTAGTGCCGTTTCAGGTGCAGCAGATGGACGAGGCAGACCAGCCCATTCGCGCTGCGGCGGTGTCTGGGCGGCTGTATGTGACGCTGCCGCTGAAGCTCAAGGAAGATCTGCATCCAGGACAGATGCTTACGGTGTCGGGGTCGCTGTATCGCCCCAAGCCTGCCAGGAACCCTGGCGGCTTTGATTTTCGGCAATACCTGGCGCAGCGCGGTATGTTCGCGGGACTAGCGGGTAAAACTGTCGATTTTCCTGCAACGGAAGGGCGATTTCGGGAACAGTGGACGTGGAGGCGATCGCTCTCCTCCCGGCTTCAGCAAACACTCTGGCAGGTGCGGCAGCGCATCGTGCGATCGCAGGCAGCAGGCCTATCCGTTAAGGATCAGAACGGGCAGCCCGACCCGCGACCAGGCGCACTCGTCAGCGCCATGCTGCTGGGCAAAGGCGGTGTAGATGTTCCCTTCGAGTTGCGTGATAGCTTTGCGAATGCAGGACTGGCTCACGCGCTGGCAGCATCGGGCTTTCAGGTGTCGCTGCTGATTGGCATCATGCTCAGCCTGACGCGATCGCTCCCCTCTCAGGTCAGCTTTTTTCTTTCCACGGCCCTACTGCTAGGCTACATCGGGCTGACCGGGCTAGAGCCGTCGGTGGCGCGGGCGGGCGTGATGGGGCTGGCGGTGCTGGTGGCAATCACGCTGGGGCGCAAGGTCAACCCGCTCCACTCGCTGCTGCTGGCGGCGACGCTGCTGCTGCTGGTGAATCCGATCTGGATTTGGGATTTGGGATTTCAGCTCAGCGTGCTGGCAACGCTGGGGCTGCTGGTCACAGCGCCGGTGCTGACAAAATGGCTAGACTGGCTGCCCAGCGCG
Organism: Thermoleptolyngbya sp. C42_A2020_037; assembly: GCF_015272455.1. Taxonomy (NCBI): domain Bacteria; kingdom Bacillati; phylum Cyanobacteriota; class Cyanophyceae; order Oculatellales; family Oculatellaceae; genus Thermoleptolyngbya; species Thermoleptolyngbya sp. C42_A2020_037. The sequence continues at coordinate 42,295 of NZ_JACYLP010000047.1, read as the reverse complement.
ATCGCCCCGCTGGTGGCTGTGCCCCTCGCCGCCTTTGTGTGGACGATTCCGCTACAACTGCACGTTTTTGGCGTGGTGTCGCCCTACAGTCTGGTGCTAAATATCCTGACTGCGCCGCTGATTACGGGCATCAGCCTGGGCAGCGGCCTCAGTGCGCTGGCGGCGCTGGTCTTGCCTGCGGGGGGCAGCGCGATCGCCCAGTTGCTCCTGTGGCCAACCCAGCTTTTGATGGCGCTGGTGGAATTTGCCAACCAGCTTCCAGGCAGTGCCTACGCAGCAGGGACGATCGCGCCTAGTCAGGTGATGGCGCTGTATGCCATCTATCTGCTGGTGTGGGGCGTAGCGGGGCTGCATCGGCGCTGGTGGCTGGCGGCGATCGTGTGTCTTGGGCTGGTGGCCATTCCGACGGGGGCGGCGGTGATGTCGCGGCTGGCGGTGACCGTGCTAGACACGGCCGACGAGCCGATGCTGATCGTGCAACACCGCAGCCGCGTGGGGCTAATTGGCAACCTCAGCCCAGAGGACGCGCAGTTTACCGTGCTACCCTTTTTGCGACAGCAGGGGGTAAACCGGGTGACCTGGGCGATCGCCCCCGACCTCACCGAATGCCACACAGAAGGCTGGATGCAGCTTGCACAAAATCTACCGATTCAGTCTTTCTATTTTTCCGCTGGAGCGTGTCAACCCTCTGAAACCCCAAAGCCCCCCGACAAACAGCAACTCATTCAGCAACTCCAGACGCGGGGCGGCCGGATTTACACATTGCCGCTGAATCAGGCGATGCAGCTTGGCGATGTTGCCGTGCGAAAGGTGAGTCAGGAACCCCTGGCGCTGCGGTTTCAAATTGATGACCAGATCTGGCTGCTGATACGCGGGCTGCGAACCGCTTCCCTGGAACCCTTGCTGCCGCAACTGGCAACCCTGACGACTGTGCTGTGGTGGGACGGGGGAAAGCTGGATGCCCAGGCGCTCAGCACGATCCGCCCCCAGCAGGCGATCGCCACTCGTCCGCCCAACGACACTGCCGGAGCCTGGTTCAGCGCCCAAGCCATTCCCCTGCACATTGTCGCTCAGCAGGGCGCAATTCAGTGGACTCCAAAAACCGGGTTTCGGGCGATCGCCCCCGTCGATTAGCGCCGTTCGTCCTGTAAAATACGATAATGCCCCTTTGGAGAGGTGGCAGAGTGGTTGAATGCGCTTGACTCGAAATCAAGTTTGGGGTCACACCCAACGGGGGTTCGAATCCCCCCCTCTCCGTTTCAACTCAGATGACCCGGTCAAGGTGTAGCGCTGGCTACATAATGTCGCTTTTGCGTCAGAACTGGGGATAATTGGGAAAGTTCTCATCTCCATCCCAGACCCCAATCCCTGACCTATGACTCAGCCCAATCGGCCAACCGCTCCGTTTAGCCGCAAAACCCGTCGGCAGTTTCTTCAGGGGGCAGGCGCGGCCCTCTCAGCCGTGGCGCTGGCAAGCTGTCGGGGCGGCTATAGCAACGTGCAGGGCGGCGCGGGCGGCAGCGATACGCTGCGGATTTATACCTGGTCAAACTATATTGACGACGAGCTATTGAGCCAGTTTCAGGAGCAAACGGGCGTGCGGGCGATCGCCGACGTATTCGACTCCAACGAAACTATGCTGGCGAAGGTGCAGGCCGGCGGCGGCAACGAGTACAGCATCATCTACCCCTCCGACTATATGGTGGAGCAGATGAAAGAACTCAACCTGCTGGCAGAACTGGACAAAACCAAAATCACCGGAGCCGAAAACCTGCTGCCCCAGTTCCAAGACCCGCCCTACGACCCCGGCAACCAATTCAGCATTCCCGCCGTGTGGGGCACGACCGGTCTGGTTTACAACCGCACCCAGCTCAACCCCTCGCCGCAGGACTGGGACTATCTCTGGGATAATCAGAGCAAGCTGGCGCGACGGGTGACGCTGTTTAACGACGTGCGAGAGGTGATGGGCGCAACGCTGAAGTCGCTGGGCTATTCCTACAACTCCACCAACCCAAAGGAACTGGAGGCGGCGTTCCGGCAGTTGCAAAAGCTCAAGCCTGCGATCGCCAACTTTACGACCGACGGCTGGCGCGATCAGATGCTCACGGGCGACCTGGCGATCGCCATGGCCTATTCCTCCGACGCGCTCCAGGTGTCGGAAGAAAATCCCGACATCCAATACCTGATTCCCGCCAGCGGCTCGTCCCTGTGGACTGATACGATGGTGATTCCGGCGGCTGCGCCCAACCCCGATGCGGCCTATGCCTGGATTAACTTCTTGCTGGAGCCAGATGTGCTGGCACAGGCATCGGAGCGGCTGAGGTTCGCTACGGCAAACCAGGCGGCGATCGACCTATTGCCCAACGCCCTCAAGTCCAATCCCAACCTGTATCCCGACCAGGCGGCGCTGCAAAAATGTGAGCGCATTTCCCCCATCGGCGACGCAACGGAACTCTACGACCAGTACTGGACGCAGCTCACCAGCCTATAACCCCAAGAAACCCGTCACCGGGTGGGCGATCGCGCATTACACTGGACTAGACCTTTTTGCCCCCCGGCATCGACCTCCAGCGGGCGACCCGTCAACCATGCCTGTCAACCATGTTTGAACTGCTCACCCGAATTCTGCTCTGGCTGCTGATTGGCACGATCCTCTGGTATGTGTTCAGCAAGTTCATTCCCAGGGTCTACCTGACGTGGCTGGGCGGCATCATCCTATTTGCCTTCGTCATCTTGGCGTTTATCGACCCCACCAACAGCACCGTGGGCACGGTCTGGAGCGTGTTGTCGCTGCCGCTGAAACCGCTGGGTCTGGTGTTCTTCCTGCTGCTGAGTGCGCTGAAAAAAGGGGCCAAAAGCGTGGACGGCAATCTGGTGCTGGCGGCGGTGCTGGTGCTGCTGCTGACGAGTACGCCGATTGTGGCCTACTGGCTGACCTCGCAGGCGGCCCGCACGCTGGCCTACAGCCCAATGGTGCAGCGGCCGGTGGACTTTAACCCGGCATCCGTCAAGGCGATTGTGGTGCTGGGCGACAGTAACGATCCGGCCGACCCGGCCTATCGCAGCCGCACTCAGGTCAGCAGCGATCGCGACGGGTTTACCAATGTGCTAGCCTCGCGGCTCTTCTTTGCGGCTCGCGTCTATCGCGGTGAATTAGAGCAGGGTCGGAACCCGCTGGTCATCGTCAGCCTGGGGTCGCAACTGGGACTGAATGCATCGGAGGAAGCGCGGGCGATCGCCATCCAGACCGTGCAGGGCATTTTGACCAGCGCGGGCGTGCAGGGCGATCGCATCGTGATCGACACAGAAGGTACGGATCTCTACAGCAACGCGGTAGCCATCGAGCGCATCCTGACCCCGCTGGGCTACCAAAAAGAAACCGACAGCCTGCTGCTGGTGGTGCCCTTGCTCAACGTCAGCCGCGCCCGCGCCACCTTTGCCAGCCGCGGCCTGCGAACCCTGGGTCTGCCTACCGACCAATTTCTGTTTCAACTGGACGATCGCCGCCTGATTGCCAGCGTGGCTGACCTGGTTCCCAACGTAGACGCACTGGCGCTGACGACCCGCGTGGTAGATGAATATTTATCCTCGGTCTACTACTTTATGCGCGGCTGGCTAGTCAGCCCGATTTAGCGGCGCTTCACGAATCTTCTCCTGGCGGGGACTGCGGTCAGGCAAGAATCTGGCGAAAATCTAGAGTACACTCAGTCCAACTTGCAGGGCGAAGGGACGATGGGCCAGAGCCGTCGATGGAGACAAGCGCGTTTCACTGCCGAACTCCGGCAGCAGTTTGAGGCGATTGGGCGATGTTGCTCCGCAACACTTACGCAATATTGCTCCGCAACGCTGGCACGACTGCCCTGCCCCAGTTCCCACCGCGTCTTCTATCGCCACAGAACCCGGCGATGGGCCACAGCGCTGCTCCTGGGGCTAATGCTGGCACTGGGTTTGACCTATTCTGCCACAGGCACGCCTCCAGCCAATTTGCCCCCATCGCCAGCACTCCACACCGCTTCCATCCATCCCGCGACCGTCCAGCCAGAGAGCTTAAGCACCGAGCAATTTTCTGGATTTCTAGCGCAGCCCCCATCCACATTCCCCCTTCGTTCTTCGTTCTTCGTTCTTCGTTCTTCCCAAGCCCTGCCCCCAGACGACCCGCAGTCCGCCCGATTGCTCTACGAAGCGGGTCGCTATCGAGAGGCGATCGCCCAGTTAGAAACCCAGCTTATCGACTATCGGCAGACGGGCGATCGCCTCCACGAAGGGTTGACGCTGGCAAACCTGTCGCTAGCGCATCAGCAGCTTGGGGAATGGGCGGCGGCAGAACGGCACATGACTGAAGCGGTGCAACTGCTGAATTCCCTCCCGCCGCGCACCCAACCCGTGCAGCGGGCACAGGCGCAGGCATTGACCATTTTGGGGCGGCTCCAATTTGCGCGGGGGCAGGCAGATGCGGCGCTAGAGTCCTGGGAGCGGGCCACAGCGTTGTTTCAGCAGGTGGGCGACCTGGCCGCCATCGACACGCAGATGAACCAGGCGCAGGCGCTGCGATCGCTGGGGCTATATCGGCGGGCGATCGCCCAGCTTGCGGCCATCGACCAGCAGCTTGCCGCCACACCCGACTCGCTGACCAAGGTGCAGGTGCTGCGGACGCTGGGGGATGCTCAGCGCGTGGCGGGCGATCTAGACGCGGCCCGTCAAGCCCTGGAGCAAAGTCGCCGGATTGCCGCCGCGCTGCACGCCCAGTCGCCCACGCCCGCCACCCAGGAGGCGATCGCCGCCGTCACGCTTAGCCTAGCAAACCTGGGCCGGGCCAGGGCGATCGCCGCGCTGGGACAGGCCGGCATGACCCCCACCGAAGCAGTGCAGCGACTGAAGACTCCCTTATCAGACAATCGCGCTCGGCGGGCCTACGAACAGCGCCAGCAGCGCATTGCCGCGACCTTTTTGCAGCAGACGGAAACCGTGCTGAGACTGTATACCGAGGCTGCCCAGGTATCCCCCTCGGCGGAGTTGCGGCTTCAGGCGGCGCTGAACCAGCTCAGCCTGCTGGTGGAAACTGCCCAGTGGGAGCAGGCGCGATCGCGCTACTCGGCAATTCAGCAGCAACTCGACCTCTTGCCCCCCAGTCGGCCGACGCTGTTCAGCCAGATTGAGCTGGCGCAGCTTTTGACAACCCTGTCCCAAGCCAGCGGTGGAGAGCCAGATCTGGAGGCGATCGCCCGTCGCTTGTCCAAAACGGTGCAGCAGGCAAGGGAAGTGGGCGACTTGCGGGCAGAGTCCTTTGCCCTGGGCAGCTTGGGGCATCTGTACGAACAAACAGGACAGTGGCGCGAAGCCCAAACCCTGACTCAGCAGGCGCTCAACCTGGCGCAGCAGATCGCTGCCGCCGATATTGCCTATCGCTGGCAGTGGCAACTGGGGCGACTGCTGCTGGTGCAAGGCGACAAAACGGGGGCGATCGCCGCCTACAGCCAGTCCGTGCAAAGCCTGCAAGCCATCCGGGGCGATCTGGTGGCGATTAACCGAGACGTGCAGTTTTCCTTCCGCGAAAGCGTGGAGCCAGTCTATCGCCAGTTGGTCGATCTGCTGCTCGATCCGCAGAATCCAACCCCCGACCTGGAGCGGCTGGTGCAGGCGCGGGACGTGATTGAGGGGCTGCAAGTGGCAGAACTGGACAACTTCTTTCGAGAAGCCTGCCTGGATACGCAGTTTCAGCTAGACCGGGTGGTGGATTTGTCTACGCTGCCCGCCGCTGTGCTGTATACCATCGTCCTGCCCGACCGGATTGAAGTCATCCTGAAGCAGCCCCAGCAGCCCCTCCGCCGCTACGCCACGCCCGTTTCCCAGGAAACCGTCGAGCGCGTGTCCGAAGACCTGTTGCGAGAATTGCGCGATCGCGCTTACCCCTCCCCCGAAGGACTGGCCCTGTCCCAGCAGGTCTACGACTGGCTGATTCGCCCCATTGCAGACCAATTGACCGAAAACCAGACGCTTGTTTTCGTGCTAGACGGGGCGCTACGCAACGTGCCAATGGCAGCCCTGCACGACGGTCGCCAGTATTTGATCGAACACTACAGCGTGGCGCTGGCCCCCGGTCTGCAACTGCCCGACCCGCGTCCGCTCCAGCAGCGTCAGTTTCGCGCCCTAATGGCCGGGCTGACGGAAGCACGAGACAATTTTCCTGCCCTGCCCAATGTAGAAAAGGAGCTAGCGGAAATCCAGAAAACCCTGCCCAGTCGCGTGCTGCTCAATACAAGCTTTACCCAGCAAAATTTCCAGAATTCTCTAAGCGCCGCACCCGCCTCGATTGTCCACGTCGCAACCCACGGCGAGTTTAGCTCCAACGCCGCCGACACCTTCATCCTGGCGTGGGATAGCCGAGTCAACGTGAAAGACCTCAGCAGCCTGCTGCAAGTCCAGGAGCTAGACAGCCCAGAGCCGATTGAACTGCTGGTGTTGAGCGCCTGCCGCACCGCCGAGGGCGATCGCCGCGCTACCCTGGGCCTTGCGGGAGTAGCCGTTCGCGCCGGGGCCCGCAGCACCATCGCCTCGCTCTGGAGCGTAGACGACGAAGCCGGAGCCGATCTGATGATCGAGTTCTATCACCAACTGACGCGCAGCCCCATCTCCAAAGCCGAAGCCCTGCGCCAGGCCCAGCTGAGCCTGCTGCGGGCAAACTACGACGCGCCCCGCTTCTGGGCATCCTACGTGCTGCTGGGCAACTGGCTCTAACTAAACAAGCAATCCAAAATCGGCAATCCAAAATCCAAAATCCGACACCCTCACCACAAAAACTCCTCGCGGCGCATCGGGGCATCCGTCTGTCGTTCCGTCGGCTGTTCTAGCACGTAGGGATTGGGCGGCTCACCGGGCATCAAATAGCGCTCACCCCAGCCGCCATTCAGGTCTTCAGGACGACGAACAGGCGGGCTGGTGCGGTCGGTGGGTAGAGCGACGGGCTGCACTTGCTGCACTTGCACATATTGTTGCCCGTCCGCTGCGGTATAGAGATGTTTGCCGCTGATTGCAAGCCTTTTGTTGCGAAGCTGCTGTTCTAGCGCAGGCAGTTGCTCGACTTTGCCGATCGGGTTTAGCGTTGCCAAAAAGATCACGTCTTGGCTGGGTTCCAGATTCAGCCGGAGGGCAGCTTGCTCAAATTGCCACGATTCCTGATAGCGACCATCCTCCGCAACCTGCCACAGGTTAAGCTGGGCCTGCCATTGGCCATTGGTCACGGTGGCCGTCTGATAGGCCAGGATGGAATAGCTGGGCTTCGCCTCGGAGGAGAGACTGGACGATTGAGGTGGCTCCAGATAGCGAACAGCGGCGATCGCCAGTCGAGCATTATCAGGCAGATTGGTTTTACCATTGATCGTGTATACACCGTTTCCCTCTGATAACACGCTGAGTTGCAGGTCAATGTCATGCTGGAAACCCAGCGAAAACCGTCCCGGCTGACAGAAGCGAGATAAGAGTAAGACCGCTGCCAACACCACGCCAGCTTGTAGGAACTGTCGAGCAGTGCGATAGTTTAGCGAACGCAGCCGACCTCGTAGCGGTGATATAGAAATTAACATGATAACTCAGCTAAACAGAATATATCTGGCATCTGTTTCAATCCGGTTTTCGCAAGATCAATAAGGCATTTAGTAGGGCACTGTGCCCTGATAAGTGCTGCCGTTGGGCATGATGGCAAACTCTAGCTGGGCGTTGCTGAAATTTGCTCCTTGAAGATTGGCATCCAGGAAGTTGGCGTAGCGCAGATCGGAATCGCTAAGGTCGGCGATCGCCAGATTTGCCCGGCTCAGCAATGCGCCGTAGAGACTGGTTTGCCTCAGGTTGGCTCGTTCCATGCGGCTGTCTGTCAGGTTGGCGGCCCGCATCTCAGCTCCGGTCAGCGTTGCCTGCTGCAAGTCTGCTTCTTCCAGGGTAGCGTGCATCATCTGAGCGTTCCGAAAGTTGGTGCGACTCAGTACCGCGCCTTGCAAATCTGCACCCTGGAGATTGGCACTTTGTAGACTGGCATCGGTCAAGTTAGCTCGGGTTAGCTGGGCGTTAATTAACTTGGTATTGTCAAACTTGGCAGCCGTCAGGTTTGCCTCCCGCAGGTCAACCCGGCTCAGGTCGAGTCCGCTTAGGTCAGCACCGCTCAAGTTGCAGCGGGGACACTTGCGCGTCTGCTTCAGGCGCTCTAGATTGCCCCCCTGCACCCGCTGAGCCAGAGAAACTGTTTTGGAAACTCCTATCCTAGATGGCTCTGGGCGAGCAAAGCCCGACAGGAATGCTCGGAGTCCAGGAATCCCTAGAATGGCCGCCGTAGTTCCCAAAATCATCACGATCAGCAAGCTAAATCTTGTCTTCATGAGGCTAAAACATGGGGGGCGAGCGCCACTTTTTCGGAACAACGCCTGTGGATAAGGACTGTATCTTGCGTCTTTTAAGACATCGTGCAAATCAAGCAACTTATCTCAGGAGAGCATCAAATCTATTCGCAGACAAAGCTGTAGCTCCCCATCACAGATCTCCATTAATGTTTAATTGTTTAATAGCTTTTTCAACTCAAGAGCCTTAGATCCGGAAAGTGGATTGACTGCAAATTGAGCGTTTTAAGCAGGCGGAACCATAGTTTAACCGGAAGCTTTTAATCAAGATTCGGCAAAGATTGAGTAATTGATCATCTAGTTTTTATGCTGCTGTTTTTCTTGTAAAGATTGGCTGACTCGACCATCGAAAGCAGTCGTTGCGCTGAGCGGATTACTACAATACGCTTAGTTACACCACAGCTTTGCAGCAGTGCGATGTTAGATTTTCAGCCGTATGGCTGATTGGCGATATAGCCAAAGCCACTGCATTCCTGAGCGAGAAAGCGAAAAATCTCTGTCGATAAATTCCCGTCGAAGTGTATCAAAAATGAACCAGTCTCCCATCAAAACAATCTTGATTCCCTCGTTGCTAACGGCTGGTGTTGTCTTTGGGCTATCTGTGACGGTTGTAACGAACGACAACACGCTGACCTCAGCCGCAACCACGCAAGAATTGGCCCTAAAAGAGCAATATCGAAACATTGCTGTGCGAAATATTGGGCTTTGCATTTTGGGGGGTTCGCTATCGGGCTTACTGGTGGCGGGCGGCATACGAAGCATTCAGAATTCTCAAAAGAAAGCGAAACAAAAACAGGATTCTATATCTGGTTTAATCGCGGAATTTCTATCAACTCATCCAGAATCAACTCGCCCAGAATAGCTGGCGCACTCCGCCAGATTTTTTGCAGGCCTATTCTTGCGTAGATTGGCTGGTTTCGTAGACTGGTTGCATACCGATCTACTCAGCCGACAGCATGTCCACTCCGCTGCACCTTGCGATTTCCGAACAACTTCGCCGCCAAATTCTCGGCGGCGACTATCCGCCAGGAGAACAACTGCCCAGCGAATACCAACTGGTGGAGCGGTTTGGGGTGAGCCGAACGACGATTCGACAGGCGATCGCCAATCTCATCAGCCAGGGACTTGTCGTTTCTCGTCAGGGCAAGGGCGTGTTTGTGACGGAGCGGCGCAAGGTCACCTACTCCCTGTCTAGCCCGATGGTGTTTTTGGAAGCAGACATGGCGCAGCAGGGCATTTCGCTCTTGGCGAAGCGGCTGGAGGCAGGTTTGGTCGAGGTTCCCGTCGTCGCTCAGCATCTGTTTGAAACGCCCACCGCCTATTTTCAAAAGAAACTGTTGGAAATTAACGGCGCACCCGGAGCGCTGGACTTGACCTATGTGCCGCCGTCGTTTGAAACCTTTTTTGCAGTCGATTCAACCCATCAAATGACGTTTCCGGTGCTGGAGCAGCACGGGATTGCGATCGCCCGCATCGAAGCTATCCTGGAATGTACTTATGCCAATCCAGAAGAGAGCCTACATTTAGACGTTCCGCTGGGACATCCGCTGATTGTCTATCGCCACACCGCCTTTACCACGGGCGATCGCCCCATTGCCTACGGGGAAACCATTTCACGGGGCGATCGCTTTTGCTATTCCCTGGAAATTCGTCGGGATGAATTATTCTAAAACATCGACTAAAGATGCAAAGGCGCACGCCCGCCATCCCATCTGCCGAACGCTAAAATGACGCTATAGTGATGTAGCTGGGATGTAACAATGGCGCTAGTGGTGGCGGGAGAACGCAGCGGCGTAGGCAAGACGACGGTGACGATGGCACTGCTAGCAGCGTTGACCCGGTGGGGCGATCGCGTCCAGTCGTTCAAAGTGGGGCCAGATTACATCGACCCCATGTTTCATCAGTTTATTACGGGCCGCGCTTGCCGCAATCTCGATCCGCTGCTGACCTCCGAAACCTATGTGCAGCAGTGCTTTGCCTCTGCAAGTCAGGACGCAGAATTTGCTCTGATCGAAGGGGTGATGGGGCTATTCGACGGGGCCAGTGGCCGCGAAGACGTAGCCAGCACGGCCCAGGTGGCACGGCTGCTGAACCTGCCCGTGCTGCTGGTGCTGGATTGTGCCCGAATGTCGCGCTCAGTGGCGGCGATCGCCCACGGATATCGCAGCTTTGACCTGCGTTTGCACATAGCAGGCGTAGTGCTGAATCGGGTAGGCAGCGATCGCCATCTCACCCTGCTCAAAGAGGCACTGGAGCCGCTGGGCTTGCCCATCCTCGGCGTGCTGCGTCGCCAAGACGAAATCACCCTCCCCGATCGCCACTTGGGACTCGTGCCCACAGACGAACTGCCAGCGTTGGGAAAATTGTGCGATCGCCTCGCATCCTTAGCAGAAACCAGCTTTGACTGGAACCAACTGCGCCCCCTACTCAAAACCAGCCAGACAAAAACGCCGCCCTGGCCAATGCCCGCCGTCGATGCCAAAATCCAAAATCCAAAATCCAAAATCCGCCTGGCCGTTGCCCGCGATCGCGCCTTCAGCTTCTACTATGCCGATAACCTGGAACTGCTGGAGCAGTTGGGCGCTGAACTGGTGTTTTGGAGTCCATTGCAAGATGCCGCCTTGCCAGAGGGCGTAGGCGGGCTATACTTCGGCGGCGGGTTCCCGGAGATGTTTGCAGCAGAATTGGCAGCAAACGCAGCGGCGCGGGCAGCAGTGAGGGCCGCAATTCAGTCAGGCCTGACGACCTATGCAGAGTGCGGCGGGCTAATGTATCTGAGCCAGAGCATTGTGGATTTTGACGGAAACGCTTGGGAGACAGCGGGCGTTTTGCCGACAGCAGCGGTCATGGGCAAACAACTGACTCTCGGCTATCGACGGGCGATCGCCCAGCAAAACACCTTTCTCTATCGCCAAGGCGAAACGCTTTGGGGGCACGAGTTTCACCGATCACACCTGACTCACTCATCCGAAAACCCGCTCTATCACCTGCAACCCTACGCCCCTCAAAGCCCTGCCATTCCTGAAGGCTGGCAGTCGCCAACCCTTCATGCCTCTTATCTGCATGTCCACTGGGGAGCGCAGCCAGAGGTAGCGGCACGATTCGTCGCAGCGTGTGGCAATCGACTGACTGACTGAAACCGCCTAGGCTAGATGCTTGAGTCAAACCAGAGATTGCGACAACTGCTGCACCGAACCGTTGGCTGATAGCGTCTGACAAATCCTCCAAGCTATCTGCTGCGAGTTTGCAGACTCATGTCCTCACGACTCAGCGTACTCACAACTTGCAACAGTGCTAAAACTGCAAATGGCGGAATTGTTCTTGCATAACGTTTCCACAATCGTCCTGGCTCTTGAATCAAGCGATAGAGCCACTCAAAGCCCAATCGCCTAACTATTTCCGGTGCCCACTTTTGCACCCCTGCATAGACAGGAAATGCCCCGCCCAGCCCAATCATCACGGCATTCACTTTGCCTTTATGCTCGCTGATCCATTTCTCCTGTTTTGGGCAGCCCAGCGACACCATCACGATCCCTGCACCGCTCTCGTTGATTAGTCGCGTAATGTCCTCATCTTCCTGAGGAGTCAGCGGGCGAAAGGGCAACGGCTCCATGCCTGCAATCTCCAGATTCGGAAATTCGTGGTGCAGCCGTTGGCGCATTTTTTGCAAGGTGTTTTCATCAGAACCCAGGAAAAAGATGCTGATGTTTCGAGAGGGCGATTGCTCACAAAGCCCCAAGATAATATCCATGCCCGCCACTCTGTCTTGCCGATAGCGTCCCATCCAGCTCATCAACCAAACAAGCGGCATTCCATCTGGCGTCACCATATCGCTGCCTGACAAAATAGCGCCAAATTCTTTGTTCCAGGTTGCTTCCATCAGCATATGCACATTGGCAACGCAGACAGTCTTACTCAAGCGCTGCGAGGCCCATTCCAGCATCCAATCTATCTGTTCATGAAAGCTAAGAGATGTAACTGGAAACCCAATCACATTCTGTGTCGGAGGCTTTATTGGGGACATCATAAGTTAACACTTCCGGATAGACTGAACTTCGTGAATTGATGTGGAGATGCTCACTATTCAGTTGCAGTAATTCCCTGATCCGATTGGGCGCTTAAAAGGCGCTTTGCATTCAACCAAAGCTAGATGAGCCTATCAAAATGAAATGACAAATCTTTCCCTATCTGATAACTCTCAGTAGAGTGGTAGATGAGCGAGAGTAGTAGATGACTAAAGAGAGCGGTAAATGAAAATAAGTCAGTAGAGCTACTGGAAAAGCAGGAGCCGCTTGCTCATGACTTCATGTAGTTTCATGCGCGATAGAGCGCTCATTGTAGGTTCAAGACCCGGTTAATGCTCAATGATCAACTTTCGCCCGTAGCGCTGCGAATAAAATTACTGGAAGCTCCACAAACGCTTGACCGGCAATCCCAAAATCGCAAATCTAAAATCGAGAATTGATATAAGCCCCTTCATGACTGGCAGATGCAGCAAGTATTGAAAAAGCAGCCAAAGCTTGATGTGGAGATAGATGCTTTACAGGGCAGATGCTTTATAAGGTAAATGCCAGTGGCGCTTTTACTCTAAGTTTAAAGTTGCTCAAGAAATCAAAAGCTTTTTGACTAGGGCGATCGCACGATCGACAACCTTGCTGGCACAACACCTGAAACGGTTTACAAGCAGAGATGAAGCGGTAGATACATGCAGATCCTAAAACAAGTAAACCAGACAGATTCCCCCAGTAGACGCAGCCAGCAGATATGAGCTTGCTCTTGTAAAGATCGCTTGATAGATACTTCCGTAATTCTACAGAGTGAAGACTCAAAATTTTACATGATCTCGCTATTTTTACACAATCTACATTACGCAAAAGCGTTGCATAATGAGAATATGAAGCTAGAGAAAGACCAATGAAATGCCCTAAATGTGGCTCAACAAGTATCAGTAAGAACGGCAAAGTAGGTAAACAAAATCACCTTTGAAGGGCTGTCGGTGACAGTTCATTCAAATCTATGACCCACCTTCTCTGTGTTCCGATGAATTCAAGCGTGAATGCCTCAAGTTGTATGTCAACGGCATGGGATTTCGAGGCATTGAACGAGTCAAAGGCGTTCATCATACCACGGTCATTACTTGGGTCAAACAAATTGGTAAGCTATTACCGATGCGTATAAGCCAGAGGTTCTACCTGAAGTGGGTGAATTGGATGAACTAGAGATATTAGTTGGCTCTAAAAAACAAAATCTAGTTCTAGACTGCCGTTGACCACTTCCGAAAAGGGATTCTAAGGCAGGTTCTCAGTGACTATAGTGCGGAAATATTTTGACCATTGTGGACGGTTGTTTCGACTCAAGGCTATTCCATTCCAAATAGGGCTTTGAGCGTGTTGAGAGTAAGGCCAACATTTCGTTGTGCTCGAGCCATGTTTTTAGCACCATTGTCGCGATAGAGATTCAGAGCAAAGTTACGAGCTAGTGCCCAAATTTGCACCAAAGACGGGGTACGAATGCGATCAGCATCCTCTCTGGATAAGGCTCACGAAATCTCTGAAGAAGCGCCTGACCCTCAGTGAATCATACTCCTATTCAGCAACGCCTACGCAAGTATCCTGAAAGGGGGCGCATTATCCAGCGCTCTTTAGGTAGACCCTGGTTTAGTCGCACTGTTCCCGTTCCAATCTTTGATGCCCGTCTTCGATTGTTCTATCGATACAGGCCTGAAGCTGAACTGTACTGAATCTTAATCAACCTGTATGGAGCTAATCTACAATCCTACTGGCATGATTTCGATACCACTCGATTGTATTTTTCAAGCCTTGGCGGAACTCCACCTCCGCAGTAAAGCCAAACTTATCCTTCGCCCGCTGCGTATCGAGACACCTGCGGGGCTGCCCATTGGGCTTATCGGTCTCCCAGACCAGTTCCCCGTCATAGTCCATCAGTTCACAAATCAGCGTAATCAGGTCCTTGATAGAAATCTCATAGCCCGTCCCCAAATTCACAGGCTCACTCTCCGCATAGAACTGCGTCCCCATGACAATTCCCCGCGCCGCATCGGTGGAATAGAGAAACTCCCGCGTCGGCGAACCATCCCCCCACACCGGAATCGTCCTATCCCCCCGCAACTGCGCCTCATGCACCTTGCGAATCAGCGCCGGAATCACATGAGAACTGCGCGGGTCAAAATTATCCTCTGGCCCATATAGATTCACTGGCAGCAGATAGATGCCATCAAAGCCATACTGCTGTCGATACGCCTGAAGCTGCACCAGCAGCGCCTTCTTGGCCACGCCATAGGGGGCATTGGTTTCTTCGGGATAGCCATTCCACAGATCATCTTCTTTGAACGGCACTGGCGTGAACTTGGGATAGGCACAAATCGTGCCCACGCAGGTAAACTTTTTGACCCCCGCTTCATAGGCGGCGTGAATCAGTTGCGCCCCCATCATCAGGTTGTCGTAGAACAGTTGTGCAGGCTTTTCCCGATTCAGTCCGATGCCGCCGACATGGGCTGCCAGATGAATCACAATGTCCTGCTGGTCAACGGCGCGACGGCACGCCTCCATCTGCGTCAGGTCATAGTCGCGAGAGCGGGGCACGGTAATCTTGGCGGGGTCTGCACCAGCTTTGACCAGTTGGTCAACCACTTGCTTGCCGAGGAATCCGGCACCGCCCGTGACGAGAATTCGTTGGTTAGAGAAGGAGAGGGGCATGGGGGGAAGAGGGAAGAGGGAAAAAGGAAGAGGGAAGAACGAAGAAGGAAGAGGGAAGAAGGAAGAACGAAGAGGGAAGAGGGAAGAACGAAGAGGGAAGAGCGGGTTTTCGTTTTTCGTTTTTCGTTCTTCGTTTTTCGTTTTTCTTTCTTTACAGCGACGTGCTGCTGCCTGCGGTTTGCCGAATGGTGGCGTGGTCGAGCACGGGCTGAGCGCTGTTGCCGTTGAGCGGGATGAGACCCAGGGCTTTGAGGTCGGCTTCCACCATCAGGTAGACCAACTGCTCGAAGCTGACGCTGGGCTGCCAGCCGAGTTGGGTCTTGGCTTTGGTGGGGTCGCCAATCAGCAGGTCAACTTCGGCGGGGCGCAGGTAGCGTTCGTCGAACTCGACGTAGTCTTGCCAGTTGAGGTTGACGTAACCAAAGGCGAGTTCCAGGAATTCGCGCACTTCGTGGGTTTCGCCAGTGGCAACCACGTAGTCGTCGGGCTGTTCTTGTTGCAGCATCAGCCACATGGCTTGCACGTAGTCTTTGGCGTAGCCCCAGTCGCGTTTGGCATCCAGGTTGCCCATGTAGAGTTTCTTTTGCTGACCGGCGACGATGCGGGCGACGGCGCGGGTGATTTTGCGGGTGACGAAGGTTTCGCCCCGGCGGGGAGATTCGTGGTTGAACAGGATGCCGTTGCAGGCGAACAAGCCGTAGGATTCGCGGTAGTTGACGGTTTGCCAGTGGGCGTAGACTTTGGCGCAGGCGTAGGGGCTTCTAGGGTAGAAGGGGGTGCTTTCGCTTTGGGGCACGGCTTGCACTTTGCCGTACATTTCGGAGGAGCCAGCTTGGTAGAAGCGGACTTCGTTGCCGGTGCGCTGCTGGTAGTCGCGCAGGGCTTCTAGGATTCGCAGGGTGCCCATGCCGACGGCATCGGCGGTGTATTCGGGGGCATCGAAGCTGACGCGGACGTGGGATTGGGCACCCAGGTTGTAGATTTCGTGGGGCTGCACTTGTTCGAGGATGCGACGCAGGGTGGTGCCGTCGGTCAGGTCGCCGTAGTGCAGAAACAGGCGGGCGTTTTCGTTGTGCGGGTCTTCGTAAATATGGTCGATGCGGTCGGTGTTGAAGGTGGAGGTGCGGCGGATGATGCCGTGGACTTCGTAGCCTTTTTCGAGTAGCAACTCGCTTAGGTATGACCCGTCTTGTCCTGTGATGCCGGTGATCAGTGCGTGCTTTTTGTAGGTCATGAATGGCCTCGTATTGTTAGCAGTAAGACTGGTATTTTGCTTCTGTATGTATCTCTACTGATAGAAGCTCAATTACAGCAGGTGACGATCGCCCTCAGTTCTGTTTTGCTTCTACTCCTATCTTCCGAACTATTGTTCTTGAACTGTTTAACTCTTAATCCACTAACTATGCATTAAGGTCTCTATGTGCCAGATGGCTATCTATGAAACAACTCTGATCAAGCCAGTGCCCAAATCCTATGGCTTGAAGTCTGTTAAGTAATCTTTCTTAAAAAGAATCAGAAATCCGGATAAAGTGCTTTTAAATCCAAGCTATTGAACGAGTGCATCCCAGTTTTGCAAGACTCATCTTGAGAATTGCCCATTGAGGTAGGCACAACGCTGCTTTAGCACCTGTGGGACGTTATCTTTGTCCCACTGCATATTTGTCCCACTGCGCCCCCGATATCTTGATTCGCTGCCCAATTTGTTTAACGGTCGATTGAATGCCACCTGTGCAGGAACTTGGCAGAAAAGACACCAGCGTTTACGGAAGTTATCCGAAAAAACCGTAAGGGGGGCACGCTTTCTTCTGCTGTTTACGCTGTCAAGGACTCAGAACCGGATTAATATGCAAAGTTCATGAAGGGAAAACGGCGGCTTAATGTCTCAGCGAGAAGAATGCCAGGGATGTTTGGCGATGTGCTAGTCGTCCGGGGGCCAGCAACCAGTTCAAGGTAAGGTTCTGTCTGTAGCACCTCCACTGTTTCCTCAAGAGTGCTATGAATCAGAGCGATCGCCCTCAGGTGAGGCTGGCAAAAGGCTTTCCACTGTTCCAACTGTGCAGCATCGCGGCTAATCAGGAGGAAGTGGGTACAAGCAGCAAGCAGCGGTCGTTTCTCCGGCTGGATTTTGCCACCGACATCCACCAGCACTCAGTCTGCCAGTTGTCGCAAATGGGCGATCGCCTGTGCGTGGTAGTTGAAATATGGAACCAGCAGGTCTGCTGCCTGGGGATGTTCATGGATGCGGCGTTCATGCTGACAAATCAGACGGCGGATCAGACAGTACCTTCACTGCTCTATGAAACCCGGCTCTTTGCGGTGACACGCCGCACCCTCAGCAGCGACCTCAAGATTCTGGTCGATATCCACTGGCTGCGGCAGGTCGGGCAACGCTATCGCCGCGTAAGCGAGTTTCCTAGCCATCCAGTTTCGGTAGAGCTATGGGAGGAAACCGCTCACGCTTCGTCCCTCCGGTCTGACTTTCTGACTCAGCCAGATTTGGTGGCAATCGCTGACAATCTATCCCACGCCATCAGCGGTCAGCGGCGCTTTTTCATTCATTTGGAATATGTCGTGCCGCTGGAGAAAATCGACCGCGTGGATGAGTGGCAGCACCCGCTACAGGCACTCTGGCAACAAACTCCAGTGCCGCCCCTCCAAATCCTCTATCGCAGCGCAGGGCAGTCATCCTCTGATCGCGCTAGTGGCGTATCCCGTGTGCATTTACTACTATCAGCGTGCTCCCTACATATGTGCCCGGGGAAACGTGCCCAATGCGCCACTTGCCGACCCAGTGAACCACCCAAAGGCAGCAGCCCGCTCGACTGGCGGAACTATCGTCTGGATCGAATTGAATCGCTCAAAGTTTTAATCTGGGAAACGCCCCTAGTTCCCCCAGCGCTGCGGGCCGCCTTCTAGACCAATGCCCTGCCCAGTCCAGAGGGCGTGCAAACGGCGCTAGATGACGCTTGGGGGTTTGACTATTAGCGCCCTGCCAAGCTGCTGCTGCGGTTTGATCGAGCGTGGAACGCTCGCTACATGCAGAGAACTATCCGCCACAGCACGTTTCGCGCGATTTCTCATGACAAAGCTGGACAACCACGTTACTTCCAGACCAGCGCGATTCAAAAAACCAAGAGTTTTTGCGTTTCCTTCAATCAGAGCAGGATGATTTCGAGAAGCTTTGGTAAAAACTTAAGTAATCCTACCCGTTGCCAGCATTGAGTTAGAGGGCTTCTTTAGATTCTTAGAAGGGTTGAGTATGAGGGAAGCAATCGCATGTCACTCTGGCTGCGGCTACCCTCGCATGACAACTGAGACTCCGCTCAAAACCATAGTAAGAAATGCTGCTTGAAAAACAATCCTCGAACTGGAGAGGGATTTCCTGGTGGATGGGCGATACTGGATTCGAACCAGTGACCCCTTCCGTGTGAAGGAAGTGCGCTACCACTGTGCTAATCGCCCGCAGTCTTTTAATGTAGCACAAGCTTCTTAAACCAACAAACTTTTCAAAATACCGATTTACTCGCACCCCTGCTCAACTCAGGGGCTTTTGCACTACCATAGAAAGGTTGTAAAAATCTGAACCGTCGGCAGCTATGGCAGTTCCTAAGAAGAAAACCTCCAAATCCAAGCGCGATCAGCGCAAAGCTACTTGGAAGCGCAAGGCCGCTCTGCAAGCTCAGCGTGCGCTGTCTCTGGGCAAGTCGGTGTTGACTGGTCGCTCCACGGGCTTTGTCTATCCCCAGCCAGAAGAAGAAGAAGAGTAGAGACGAGACTAATGGTGGCAGATCGTCTGACCCTGCATTAGCGCCCCTGAGCATGGTTCATGCTGTCAGCGCAATCCTTTAGGAAGAGGCGATCGCCCCTATTGGTGTGAATCTATAACCCAACTAAAACCCACCTAAGCGGACTCTATGCTAGGCAAGTTTTTTAAGCCCCCCGCACCAGAGCAACGGGATCGCGTTCCGCCTGGGCAACATCTTGCCAGCGGTTTTCCAGTGCTGACCTACGGAGCAACTCCTGACATTCCCAGCGATGTTTGGGAGCTAAAGATTTGGGGGCTTGCCGAACCGCTGACGCTGACCTATTCAGACCTCTTGAGCTTGCCGCAGACGGAATTCACGGCTGATTTTCACTGCGTCACCACCTGGTCAAAGCTGGATGTCCAGTGGACAGGCGTTAAGGTGACCGATCTGATGCAGCGGGTCAATCTTAATCCCAGCGCTACCCACGTCATGCAGCACAGCTATGGTGGCTACACCACGAATCTGGAGCTAGCTGACTTCTTGCGAGAAGAGAACTTCCTGGCCCACACGCTGGCGGGCGAGCCTCTGCCTGTCCCACACGGCGGCCCAGTTCGGCTGGTGGTGCCGCACCTCTACGCTTGGAAGAGTGCGAAGTGGCTCAACGGGCTGGAATTTTTAGACCATGAGGAACTAGGCTTTTGGGAAAGAAACGGCTATCACCGCCGGGGGGAACCCTGGGCAGAGGAACGGTACAGCGACTAATCTGCACAGCGCTGCGTTAACATGCATGGCATAAATGCCCCATCAGCCAAAGCTCAGTAGATTGGCGATGACACTCTTGGCGATGACGCTCTTGGCGATCGCTCAATGGCTGCGGCTTAGCACATAGTCAGCCAATTGAATCAACGCCTGACGGGACTCTGAAGCGGGCAAAATGCCAATATGCTGCACGGCAAGCTGAGCATGGTGGCTAGCCAACTCGCGCGATCGCTCTAATCCTCGACTGTCTTCTATCAGCGCTAGCGCCTGCTCCAGATCGCCCTCTTGGGCAAATTCCCGCTCGATTAGCACTTCCAGATAGGGTTTTTCCTCAAGGGCATAGAGCGCTGGAGCGGTCAGGTTGCCGCTTCGCAAATCGGAACCCGCAGGCTTGCCCAGGGCATCCGCAGAACCCGTAAAATCTAGCAGGTCATCCACGATTTGAAAAGCTAGACCGATATGGCGACCATAGCTATACAGATGGTGACAGGTTTCTGGCGAGGCATCACTCAGCACGCCTGCCGCCTTGGCACTGTTGGCAATAAGGGACGCGGTTTTGTAATAGCTCTTGTCGAGATAGGCTTCCAGGCTGGTTCCCGTGTCGAAGCGATTTAGCCCCTGCTGAATCTCGCCTTCAGCAAGATCCATAATCACCTGCGACAGCAGCTTCACCACTTCCAGGTTGTCCAAATTTGCCAGATACCACGAGGACTGTGCAAACAGAAAGTCACCCGCCAGCACCGCGACCCGATTACCAAAGCTGCTGTGAACCGTCGGCACACCCCGCCGCAGTTCCGCTTCATCCACCACATCGTCGTGAACCAGACTAGCGGTGTGGATCATTTCGGTGATCTCAGCCAAGCGACGATGCCGGGGCGTGATGTCGGGGATGCTGGTGGCTCTGGAAATGAGCAGCACAATCGCTGGTCTCAGACGCTTTCCACCTGCCCCAAACAGGTGCTCTGCCGCCGCGTAGAGGATGGGATGGCGAGCACCGACCAGTTGCTTCAAGTTGTCCGTCAGTTGACAGAGATCGGCATCGACAGGTGCAAAGAGAGAGGTGACTGAGGTCATGGAGACGCAGCGATATACTTAGTTACGAAATTTTACATATTTGCCTTTATTCTAAGCTACCCCCTCCCATCTGTGGGATGAAATTCTTGATAGAAATGCCAGAGTTCACTGAACTGATAAGCCTTTCAGGATTATTACAGTTTTGTAAACATTCTCTCATGAACTCGACTGATATGTTATTCTTATAACTACAAGGTATCCAACAATTAAATATTTTGAGAATCTTCCTCTGGAAGTTTTTTCTAGAAGCGCCACCTAAAGGGCGGCTCCGGGACTGCTACTTGCCTGGCAGCTTATGAGCGTGTCTACCCGGCGACCTCTACCTGGCAGGTTGCTTTTGGAAGGTTGGTGCGGCAGGCGGCGATCGCTGACTTCAAAGCTCTGCTACGAGAACGCTGAGTCACGGATCTTTCTGAAGGTCTTTGGGTCTTCTGTTTTCGCCAAGAGTTTTGGTCGCCGCTTCCGGTGCTGCTGGGTTCAGGGTACATGACCTTGGTGATCCTGTGAATGGGACAACATTTGTTGTATCAGATGTTGTCCCAGCTCTGGTCATTGGGCATTCGCTACCTGAGTCTTGGATTCTGATTCAAATATTGACCATCTGGGTCAAGGAGCCGGCTTCGGCTTGCTCTCAATGCTTCGTTTTCTCAATGCTTCGTTGGATGAGTCGGATGCATCTCCGCAGTCTAGAGTTTATCAGGCTTGTGGGTTGCGGCATTCGACTCTAGACGTGGACGAGTGATGTCTGCCAAGCCAGAGGCAATTGCTTTTGGGCGATCGCCCTCGGTGGTATTTGGTTAGGTGTCGCTTCCGGTTGGGTTACGGTCGGTTTGGTTACGGTTCACTGGCTGGATGCAAGACTTACTTGGGCAGCGCAGTGACTTGTTTTGCTTAGATTTGATTTGCTTATGGGTCTTTCGACCCTTTCCCTATATTTTTCCTGTAAACCGTAATGTTTAATGGAATGGTTCGCTATGGCTTCCTTCGGTATTCCGCTCACGATTCCCATCCTGGCTGCTTTTTACCTGCTGGCAGTGTACTTGCTGCTGATGGTGGTGCAGCGATCGCAGCCGTGATCCTTGCCCCACAGGCTTCTTAGCTTTAGCCACAAAATGCTTTAGCCACAAAACACGCTCTATGCTACGCAAACCCGCAGAAACCCTCCGAACCCCGCCATTATGCAGGAAACGGAGGGTTTTCTAGTTCGCAAAGGCATCTTCGATCCGGCTGCTATCCCGCTGGCAGCCCTAATCGCGGTTAATATCATCCACCGTGCGGAAAATATTGAACAATGCGCCAATCGGGTTCAGCACCGCACCAACCGCCCCACCAATTACCCCCAGAACATCAGTCGTCCTGGCCCGACCCGAAGGGCTAACCACCACAATGTCATTGCTTCGCAGAATGGGGTTGGTTTCGTCGTTCAGGTTAGCCGACAGATCCACCGGAATTTCGCGTCGAGCCACGGTTCCATCCGGATTTAGCCGGATTAGCGTCACTCTGCCCTTGGAAGCCCGAACATCATCAAACCCGCCTGCCGCCAAAATTGCCTGATTGAGAGACGTATTAGGGCTAACAGAAACCGTGCCCGGCCGAACGACTTCACCCACCACATTGACGCTGATCGTGTCGGGAGAGAAGCTAGCAGCAGCCAAACGCTGGCTTTCATCGGGGTTCAGCGCCGTTGCTGTGGGCACAATCACCGTATCCCCATCCCGCAGGGTCACGTTTTGCTGCAAGTTGCCAGACTGCAAAAACGCCCACAGGTCAACCAGGATTACCTCTTCGGTGCCGTTCAGACGCGGGCGACGAACTTCCACATTTCGCACGTCTGCAAGCTGCGTAATGCCGCCTGCGGTTTGAATCGCTTCAATCACCGTGCGAAGTTCCCCTGCTCTGGCTTCGCCACGGGTTTCTAGCGTGGTCTGTCCGGCTGGGCCTGTTCCCACGCTTTGTCCGGTTGTATAGGCTCCAGGACGGTTCACTTCGCCGACGATCGCCACTCGCATGGGGCGCGGTGTGAGCAGCGTCACCGTCACAATCGGCTCGCGAATAAACTCGGCATAGCGGCTGGCGATCGCATCTGATGCCTCTTGCAGCGTCAGTCCCCGCACATTGACTTTGCCAATCCACGGCAGGTTCAGCGAACCGTCTACCAGCACCGAGTAGCGGGCATTTTCGCCGCTCAGGTTGGGCACGTTGAAAATGTCAATTTGCACTGCATCGCCTGCACCCAGGACATAATCGGACTCGTAGTTGGGCGGCAGTGGGCGGCCCTC
Organism: Thermoleptolyngbya sp. C42_A2020_037; assembly: GCF_015272455.1. Taxonomy (NCBI): domain Bacteria; kingdom Bacillati; phylum Cyanobacteriota; class Cyanophyceae; order Oculatellales; family Oculatellaceae; genus Thermoleptolyngbya; species Thermoleptolyngbya sp. C42_A2020_037. The sequence goes on along the minus strand of NZ_JACYLP010000047.1, from coordinate 19,337 downwards.
CGGCGGCATCAGTGCGGCAGGCTGGACATTGGCGCTGGCATTAGATGGAATGGCGGTCTGCGCCAGAACGGGGGCAGTGTAGAGCATCACCAGCCCAAAGGCGATCGCCCGCACAATCCGACGAGGGGCTTGCTGGGGTCGCTTGGGCTGACTGGGGGCAAACGACGTTTCAGGACAAGAAAACAGCATATCCAACCAGACCTCAGGGTGAACCTGACTGTGCGTTGTCAGGGGTGGACAGGATGACGGGCAGTAAAAGCAGGGGAGCAAAGGGGGCGATCGCCAAATTTCAGGGAAAACGACTCGGCATCTAAACCTGAATCTAAAACTGACGATTAGTATCGTTGAGTATCGATATAGATAGCAATATTGCAAGATTAATATAGCAGTCCTTTTTGGAAAGCAAAATCCAACGCCTGAATCGCTCAAGCCGCCAATTAAAACCTTAAAAATTGAGGTTGGGCCACCCAAGGAGAGTTGCCCAACCCCAATGAAACCTAAAAGAAATCTGAAAACCAAGCCTGGAAAAACCTTGAGTGCCGAGGACTGTCAGGACTCACTGGGAGATGAGCAAGAAGATGTGCAACTTGGCCAATTCCCTCACCCTAAATTTCTCTCCTAGAGTGGGACAGGAGCTTCAAGCCTCTCTTGCTCCCCTTCTCCCAAGTCGGGAGAAGGGGTTGGGGGATGAGGGCAGATTGAAAGTCGCACATCGCGTTGCTTAAATCAATGCCGGAACCTTGGCTGGGGCAAAGTAGGCATCTTGCTCAGCCCGCAGTTTGTCGCACAGGCGACCGGCTGGAAGTTCCACATCATCGTAGGTCAGCACCTGATCGCGAGGAATGTCCCGCTTCAAGCGACAGCCTTCCGCCAAGCCCATCGGCAGTAGGCGCTGTGCCTGCGTGATTTCAGCCGTTTCGCACTGGCCGTAGGTCATGTAGTAGCCGATGCCGTCCAGCGTTTCGCCGGCCTTTAGATCAATTTTGGCAGTTGCGACGACATCCACTTTGGGTTCGGCAGTAGGCGCAAGCACTGCGTCTTGGAACAGCACCACGCGAGCAACCGACAGCGGCACTTCAAAGTGGCAGAGGTGGTACGGCGTGTAGAAGCTGTAGAGCGGCCCTTCGCCAAGCTTGTACAGGTTGAGATAATGCTTTTGCTTCGGGTCATCATGAGTCCCAAAGACGAACACACCGGGGCCCGGACGCACGCCCACGACGTAATCCACAATGCCACCCAGAGACTTTAGCTCGTCCACGTCATACAGCTTGGTGCAATCGTCGATATGCCCGGTGTATTTCAGGTTGAACTGCTCAATCAGCGCGTCGGCATTGCGGTTGAAGTCGTAGCCATACATGCCGCGTTTGGCGATGGTCATGCCCGTGGCATTGGCGACGATCGCCTGCTCAAAGGAAATCTTGGTGCCGTCGGCAAAGCTGGTGACCATGTGGGCTTTTTGACCCCACTGCTTGGCAAAGCCTTCCTGAGTGGTGGGGTTGCGGTAGGGGTCTTGCAGCCCCTTGATGTTGCCGCAGAGCAGGGGGGTGAGGCCGATGCTCTTAACGAAGCGGTAGAGGTTCATCTGCACACCGGGCTGGTCGCCGTCGCAGGCCGACAACACCACGCCCGCGCGGTCGGCATAGACCTTGAGGATGGGGCCGATGGTGGCATCTAGCTCGGCGTTCATCAGCACGACGTGCTTTTTATGGGCGATCGCCTCTAGCACCACCTGTGCGCCAAACTCGATCGCGCCCGTCACCTCGATAATGGCATCGACGCTCTCAGCCCGACACAGCAGCATTGCGTCGTCCGTCGCGGCGGGAACGCCCTGGGCGATCGCATCTTCCAGTTCACCCAGCGTCTTCACCGTGCGAATCTTGTCCAAACCCGCCTCGCTATAGGCGCGAACGGCACCTTCTACGCTGCGATTGAAAATTGCCACCAGTTCCATTCCCGGAACGGAATTCACAATCTGATTGGCGATGCCGCGACCCATAAAGCCCGCGCCAATCATCGCCACTCGAATCGGGTTGCCCGCTTCCTGGCGAGCCTTCAATGCGGTGTCTATGATGTACAGCATTCCTATACTCCTACTGCAACGTTCTCAAATAGCGCCCAGGCGGCATCTTTCTCGGAAATAACGGTCACCTCCATTGGCCACTCAATGCCAAAGGCCGGGTCGTCGTAGCGGAGGCCGCGCTCATAGCCAGGCGTGTAGAATTCACCAACCTGATACACGACCTCTGCCCCATCGGTCAGGGCTTGATAGCCGTGGGCAAACATTTCTGGTATGTACAGGGCACGGCGGTTCTCAGCCGTCAACTCCACGCCGATATGCTGCCTATAGGTTGGCGAATCGGGCCGCATGTCGATAATCACGTCATAGATCGCGCCCCGCGTGCAGCGAACCAGCTTGGTTTCCGCAGCCGGGGGAATCTGATAGTGCATTCCGCGCAGAGTGCCTGCCTTGTGGTTAAACGACAGATTGCACTGCGCCACCGTCGGCTTCAGCCCATGCGCCTCAAATTCCTTGGCACAGAAGGTGCGAGCAAACGCGCCGCGATGATCTTCGCGATAGTCCAGGTCGATGATGAATGCGCCCTTGAGTTTGGTTTCGGTAAAAATCATGACTAGCTCCAGAAGAAATCCTTGTCGATTTGCTGCGTGCGAATCAGGTACTCAAGCTGCTTCAGGCGGGTAAAGCCGCGAGCCTCGAATACCTCTTTCGTCATGTCGATCTGGCTAAACACTTTGTACAGTTGCTCAGCACCGCGCCGCGCGTCCCACTCGCACTTAAAGCCAGGAAGTTGGGTGTTGATCTTTTCAAACGACACGCGGTAGCTGCGATTGTCTGAGCCGTTGTCGCCGAAGCTGAGGGTGCAGCCAGGAAACGTTTCTGCCACGATCTCGGCAATTTCTTTGACCTGGTAGTTATTTGCCGTATCACCCACGTTAAAAATCTGGTTGTGAACAAGGTCTCGCGGAGCTTCCAGGGCGCAAATGATGGATTTGGCAATATCGAGCGCATGAACAAGCGGACGCCACGGCGTACCGTCGCTGGTCATTTTGATTTCTTTGGTCGTCCAGGCTAGACCCGACAGGTTGTTCAGCACAATGTCAAACCGCATCCGGGGCGACGCACCAAACGCGGTCGCGTTTCGCATGAAAGTGGGCGAGAAGTTGTCGTCTGCCATCGGCTGGACATCGCGCTCCACAAGCGTTTTGCATTCGGCGTAGGCCGTTTGGGGATTGACCGGAGTCTCCTCCGTCACCACGTCCGTAGCGGCGACCCCGTAGACGCTGCAAGAGGACATGTACACAAAACGGCGCACCCCTGCTTGCTTGGCCAGTTCTGCCAAGCGGACAGACCCCTTGTGATTAATGTCGTAGGTGATATTGGGGGAAAGCTGACCCGTGGGGTCGTTGGACAGTTCCGCCATATGAACCACGGCTTCTACGCCTTCCAGGTCTTCCAGCGTAATGTGGCGGATATCTTTGTTTAAGGTTTTCGGAGTCTTATCTGTGCCGTTATAGAGCCAGCCGACTTTATAAAAACCTGTGTCTACGCCAATCACGTCAAAGCCGCGATCCAGCAACAGCGGTGCTAAAAGGCTGCCCAGATATCCTTCGGTTCCAGTGACCAATACTTTCATGCTGTGGATTCCTGTGTTGTGTGTACTGTAAACGCTGATATGCCAGACGTTCCGAGACTGGCTTGGGCTGCTCAGAAGGGGTCAAGAAGGCTGAACAAGGGGGGATTTGCAGGGGGCGATCGCCCTTAGACCGCTTGCACAGGGGACGTGGCAGGCGAAAACTGTTCGGCAATTTGCTCGGTGACGGCCTTGCCAATCTCCAGCGAGGAGGTCGCCGCCGGAGACGGCGCATTGCAGACGTGGATGGAGTTTTTCCCCTTCACAATCAAAAAGTCGTCCACGAGCTTGCCATCGTTCATCAACGCTTGGGCCCGCACGCCCGCGTGGGTCGGCACCAGATCCTCGGATTGCACCTCGGGGATGAGCCGCTGCAAGCTCCGCACAAACGCGGCCTTGCTAAACGAACGGATGATTTCCTGGATGCCCTCGTCAGCGTGCTTGACCGCCAGCTTCCAAAAGCCCGGATAGGTCATCACCTCAGCAAAATCCTTGAGGTCGAAATCGGTTTTCTTGTAGCCCTCGCGCTTGAGGCTTAGCACGGCGTTTGGGCCGGCGTGGACGCTGCCGTCGATCATGCGGGTAAAGTGAACCCCCAGGAACGGAAACGCCGGATTGGGCACGGGATAAATCAGCCCCTTCACCAGATAGCGCTTTTCCGGCGTGAGTTCGTAATATTCTCCCCGAAAGGGCACGATCTTGGCTTCGGGATCGACCCCGCCCATCTTGGCGACGCGATCGCTGTGCAGTCCAGCACAGTTCACCAGCAGCTTCGCCTCAAACGTTCCGTTGTTGGTTTCCACCGCTTTGCCATTGGGCAGGTCAATGATGCGCTCTACCTTAGTATTCAGATATAGCTCACCACCCTGGGCCCGCACCAGTTCTGCATACTTCTGGCAGACCTGCTTGTAGTCGGCAATGCCCGTCGAAAACACGCGCACCCCAGCCAGACAATTCACATGCGGCTCAATCTCCCGCACCTCTTCAGCCGTAATTCGGGCGACCTGGATGCCGTTTTGCAGACCCCGCTGATAGAGATTTTCCAGCAGCGGTAGCTCATGCGCTTCGGTTGCCACGATCACCTTGCCGCAGACCTCGTGGGGAATATCATGTTCGCGGCAAAACGCCACCATCGACTGGCAGCCGTCGCGGCAAAACTTTGCCTTAAAGCTGCCCGGTTTGTAGTAGACCCCGGAGTGAATCACGCCGCTGTTGTTACCTGTCTGGTGAAAGGCCCAGCGGCTTTCTTTTTCAAACAGGACAATCTTGGCATCTGGGTAGCGGCGACCCAGCGCCATTGCCGTTGATAAACCAACGATTCCACCGCCAACAATTGCAAAATCGTACATGAATCTCCGTCCTCAGGATTGGCTATTGGTCGCTTCAGAACCCGCCGAACAGGATTCGACGCGGTTCGCGCATTGCGTCAAGTCGCAGCAGGGTTGGTTCAGAAATCCAACCCAAAGCGCCCCTACCAGGTTTTCCAGGGGGCATTCCCCTTTTTCCAAAGTTCCTCTAGATAGTTCTTATCCTTGAGGGTATCCATAGGCTGCCAGAAGCCTTCGTGTTTGTAGGCAGAGAGTTGACCCATGTGCGCCAGCTTTTGCAGCGGCTCCTGCTCCCACACGGTCGAGTCGCCTTCAACGTAGTCGATGACCTCTGGCTCCAGCACGAAATAGCCGCCGTTGATCCAGGCTCCGTCGCCAACGGGCTTTTCGTGAAACTGGGCGATTTTGGTCTGCTCTTCGCCGAGGGCGATCGCCCCAAAACGCCCCTGGGGCTGCACCGCCGTGAGCGTTGCCAGCGTTGATTGCTGCTTGTGGAATTCCACTAATTCGGTGATGTTGACATCACTCACGCCGTCGCCATAGGTGAAGCAGAAGGTTTCATTCCCAATGTGCTCTCGAACGCGACGTAGACGGCCCCCGGTCATGGAGTTTTCGCCCGTATCTACCAGCGTGACGCGCCAGGGTTCGGCATAGCCGGAGTGAATGTTCATCTGGTTAAATCGCATGTCAAACGTGACATCCGACATTCGCAGAAAGTAATTTGCAAAGTATTCTTTGATGACGTAACCCTTATAGCCGCAACAAATAATGAAGTCGTTAATGCCGTGGGCAGAGTAGATCTTCATGATGTGCCAGAGAATTGGCTGTCCACCAATTTCCACCATCGGCTTTGGCTTAATGGATGTTTCCTCGCTCAAGCGAGTCCCCAATCCTCCAGCTAAGATGACTGCCTTCATAGGGTTACCCTGTGTAAACGCTCTAAGCCTATTCTTAAGCAGACACCCAGGAATGCTCGTAAAATTTCGAGGATCTGAAGTGAAGATCAAGTAAAGTAACGGGCTACCCGGACAGTTACAGAGAATTTCATGTGCGGTTTTTGATGATTTTACAGAGACAGGTTCATAATTCCCTTAACTTTTTTGGAGCAGGCAATTCGTGAAATTACATAGGTTCTGAAAGCAGTTGATACCGCTGCCCCATCAAAAGCCTGCCCTAAATGTCTGAGTTCCATGAATTCACGAGAGGTTCTTTTAAGTTTCCCTATAGAGTCGATAGAACGCATCACCTCCTGCAAACTTTTATGCAAACTTGCCTCTTGCGTAATCTTGCAAACTGATTGCAAGCTCAGAGGTTGGCGATCGCCACTGCTTCCATCTGCTCTGCCAGCGGAAAACCAAACACTCGCGCATAGAAATAGAGTTCACCATCCAGCGCCCGTTTAATGTTCTCTGCTTTGCGGAAGCCGTGTTGTTCGCCCTGAAACAGCACGTAGGCCACGGGCAGTCCCTTTTCTTGCAGCGCGTTGACCATCATCTCCGCCTGATTGGGCGGCACGATTTTGTCTTCATCACCCTGGAAAAAGATGAGGGGGCAGTTGAGCCGATCGATGGCGTGGATGGGCGATCGCTCGATATACAAATCGCGGCGGGCAGGGTAGGGACCGATCAGTCCGTCCAGATAGCGCGATTCAAACTTGTGGGTGTCCTTTGCCAGCGCCTCCAGATCGCTTACGCCATAGTGGCTGGCCCCAGCTTTGAACACATCGCGAAACGCCAGCGCCGCCAGCGTGGTATAACCGCCCGCGCTGCCGCCGTCGATGCAGAGGCGATCGCCATCTACCCAGCCCTGGTCTGCCAGATACTTCGCACCATTCACGCAGTCGTCTACGTCCACAATGCCCCAGTTGCCCTTTAGCCGTTCGCGATACTCGCGCCCGTAGCCCGTGCTGCCGCCATAGTTCACGTCCAAAATAGCGATGCCCCGGCTTGTCCAGTATTGAATGCTGGGGCTGAAGGTGGCGCTGGTGGCAGCGGTGGGCCCGCCGTGAATTTTCACCAAAAGCGGCGGTTTTTCCCCGGCGGGTGCAATGAAATCCTGATTTTGGGGCGGATAGAAAAAGCCGTAGGCGGTGAGGCCGTGGGTCGTGGGAAACTCGATTGCCTGCGGTACAGAAATATAGCCAGGATCAATTTCCAGGGTACTGGCGCGGCGCAGTTCCGTGATTTGCCCTGTAGACAGGTCGAGATGGGCGATCGCCCCCGGTTTCGTCGGCGAACCCGCGCCAAACACCACCGAGGAACCCGCCACCTGGAGGCCACCAATGCTGGTGTAGGGGGTGGGAATCTCAGTGAGTTCCAGCGTGTGCGTGTGCAGCCGCGCCAGTTTAGAAATGCCGTCTTCGCTGTAGGTGCAAATCAGCGAATCTGCCGACTCAAAGCCGTAGGTAGACATGCCAAACACCCACAGCGGCAGCCCAAACTCGGCAGGCTTGGGGCAGAGCGGCTCTGGCGTAGCAGTGGCAACGTTCCAGCGGTAGAGGTTCCACCAGTTCGTGCGATCGCTCACAAAGTACAATTCTCCATCCGGCGACCAAACGGGCTGAAAAATCGACTCCGCATCGCCGCCGACAATCTTCTGCGGTTCTCCCAAACGACCGTCTGCATTGACCTCCGCAACCCACAGCGTCGTGCCGTCCCACGGCATATTCGGATGGTTCCACTCGATCCAGCACAGCCGCGATCCGTCAGGACTCAGCCGAGGAAAGGCGTAGAAGTCGCTGCCCGACACCAGCACCGTTCCTGCATCCAGCCCTCCATCTGAGGATGAAAGGCTAACGGACACGATCGTATTCACGGGTTCGTGATCATTTTGGGAATGATCTTCGCGCACGCAGATGAGCCGATTTCGCACACGATCGAACACAGCATCGGCATAGCGAAACGCACCTTCGGGCGTAATCGGCTGCGGCGCTTCATCCGGACTTATTTGATACAAGCGCTGATCTGCGAAGTTCGAGAAATACACAATGCCATCCTGCACGATGTACGCACCGCCGCCATACTCATGTACGCGAGTCCGAACGTTAAACGGTAGGGGAGTGAGATCCTGTGTGGAAGCATCTGGAGAACTTGAGGGCGATCGCCGCACGACCACATTCCGCCCACCTTCCGTCGGTCGCCCCTCACTCCAGTACACATCGCCACCATCCAGCCGCACCTCACCCAAGCGCAAGCTTCCCGCCACAATCAGGTCTGAGGTGATGGGCGATTTCCAAGAGCCAAAGGGGGCAATCTGCGGCATGGTCACGGGTTTCCTGCTAACGTCTGCGGAGCAAAGTGGGTTCTAATATTTCTGGGTTCTAGTATTTCGATGTCTTTGCATACGATGTCTTGCACACGATATCTTGCACAGGGCTGGATGGCAGTCCTGACATCGAACTAGCCATTCAGTTAAAACCTGGGTTCAAACCTCTGGCTTCACAAGCCCATCTAGCTGCCAATGTATCGCAGAATAGCCCGGAGTTTTCGGGTTTGCCGATATCATAAGCTTCAAAATTTGAGAAACTGACCGTGCCTGCATCTCGCATAAACTTCAGCTTTTTGGAGAAACTGCATGAAGGTTGCTGTTTTTAGTACCGAACCTTACGATCGCAAGTTTTTGGATGCTGCCAATGCGGCGGCCGGGTCGCCTCACGAACTCGTTTATTTTGATGTCCGTCTGGAACCCAAAACAGCGCTTCTCGCGGCTGGATTCCCCGCAGTCTGCGTGTTTGTGAACGATGACGTAAGTGCTGACACCCTCCGTTCCCTGGCAGACGGAGGAACCCGCCTCGTTGCTCTGCGCTGCACAGGATATAACAACGTCGATTTGGAAGTAGCCGCCGAGTTGGACATGAAAGTTGTGCGGGTCGTTGCCTACTCCCCCTATTCCGTGGCAGAACATGCAGCCGGGCTGATTCAAATGCTCAATCGCAAGCTCTACCGGGCCTATAGCCGAGTGCGCGACGACAATTTTTCGCTCAATGGGCTACTGGGCTTTGATCTGCACGGCAAAACGGTTGGCGTAGTGGGTACGGGCAAAATCGGCGTGATTTTTGCCCAAATTATGCACGGCTTTGGCTGCCACCTGCTGGGCTATGACCCCTACCCCAACCCCAAGTTTGAAGCGTTGGAAGATGCCCGCTATGTAGATTTGTCAGAACTCCTGGCTCAGTCGGACATTATCTCGCTGCACTGCCCGCTGACCCATGAAAATCATCACCTGATTAATGCCACCACGATCGCCCAAATGAAAGATGGTGTCATGCTGATCAACACCAGCCGGGGCAAGCTGATTGACACCAAAGCGGCGATCGCAGGCATTAAATCGGGCAAAATCGGCTACCTGGGCATCGATGTCTACGAGGAAGAGGAGGAGCTATTTTTCCGCGACCTCTCCGACACCGTGATTCAAGACGACACCTTCCAGCTTTTGCAGTCCTTCCCGAACGTCGTCGTCACGGCACACCAGGCCTTCTTCACTCGCGAAGCCTTGAACGACATCACCACCACCACCATCACTAGCATCAGCGACTTTGAGCAGGGCAACCCGCTTAAGGACGAGGTAAAACTGCCGCAGAAGGTCGCCACGCCTGCCTGATCCCCGGAGTCATCAGGGAATTTCGTCCACCCAAGTGATTCGGAGCAATACCTACAAAAAAGCTGCTGTGACATCACAGCAGCCTTCTTTTTAACAACTGAAGCAGATTTCAAAACGTCCTGTAGACCGCCCTACAACTGAGGCACGTAGGACTCCTTCTCCGGCACGTCTACATACTCAGCCACAATGCGGCGGAACTCGTCGCCATCGATTGTTTCTTTCTCGATCAGCAGATCCACAAGACGATCGATCACCACGCGGTTGTCCCGAATAATGCGGCAGGTTTCTTCGTAGCAATGCTCCACGATAGAGCGAACCTGAGCATCAATCCGAGCCGCAATCTCTTCGGAATATTCCGATCGGGTCATCCAGTCGCGACCCAGGAAGACCTCACCCTGCTGGCTCTCCAGCGACACCGGGCCCAAATCCGACATACCAAAGCGCGTCACCATTTGCCGCGCCATGCCCGTCACTTGCTGTAGGTCATTGCCTGCGCCTGTGGTGACTTCGGCATCACCAAAGATGACCTGCTCCGCAGCGCGTCCGCCCAGGGCACCCATAATGCGAGCCAGGATCTGCGAACGAGAGATAAGCGCCTGGTCTTCGCTGGGTGTGAACCAGGTCAAGCCCTGAGCCTGTCCGCGAGGGATCAGCGTCACTTTCTGCACCGGGTCATGATCCTTGACCAGCGTGCCGACAATGGCATGGCCAATTTCGTGGTAGGCAATCAGGCGCTTGCTCTTGCTATCGACCAAGGGGGTTCCCTCCATGCCAGCCACCACGCGATCGACGGCATCGTCAATCTCCAGCATCGTGATTTCGTCCTTGCGGCGGCGGGCGGTGAGGATGGCGGCTTCGTTCAGCAGGTTGGCCAGGTCTGCCCCAGAGAACCCGGGCGTGCGGCGGGCGATCGCCTCCAGAGACACTTCCTTCGCCAGCTTCTTGTTGCGGGCATGGACTTGCAGCACCTCCAGGCGACCCTTGATGTCCGGCGGCGACACTTCCACCTGCCGATCAAAGCGACCGGGGCGCAGCAGCGCAGAATCTAGCACGTCAGGACGGTTCGTGGCGGCGATGATGATGATGCCCGTGTTGCCCTCAAAGCCGTCCATCTCAGTGAGCAACTGGTTTAGGGTTTGCTCCCGCTCGTCGTTGCCGCCGCCGATGCCCGCGCCGCGCTGCCGACCCACCGCGTCAATCTCGTCGATAAAGATAATGCAGGGCGCGTTTTCCTTGGCTTTTTTGAACAGGTCGCGGACGCGGGATGCACCCACGCCGACGAACATTTCCACGAATTCCGAACCAGAAATACTGAAGAAGGGAACGCCCGCTTCTCCGGCGATCGCCTTGGCCAGCAAAGTCTTCCCGGTTCCAGGCGGCCCCACAAGCAATACGCCCTTAGGAATCTTCGCCCCCACAGCGGTAAAGCGTTCCGGCTTCTTCAGGAACGTCACCACCTCTTGTAGTTCTTCCTTGGCTTCCTCAATGCCGGCCACGTCATCGAACATCACGCCCGTCTTGGCTTCCATCATGAAGCGGGCGCGAGACTTGCCGAAGTTCATCGCCTGCCCCGGCCCACCGGGCACGTTGCTAGAGCGACGGAACAGCAGGAACAGCCCGCCAATCAGCAGGATGGGGAACAGTAAATTGCCGAGGAGTCCCCAAATCGCCGCATCGTTGCGGGGCGGATGCACATCGAAACTGATGTGGTCAGTTCTCAGCCTAGAGACCAACTCTGGCGCATTTCCTGGCAGATCAACCCGCAGCCGCTGAATGCGATTATCCAACTCTGGATCGACGGCTTCCACAATGGCCGTGCGACCGCCCTCATACAGATCCACGCTGGTCACACGGCCCGCATCCAGATATTCCAGAAAACGGCCGTAGGTCATGCGGGTGCTGGCGGTGTTTTGCCCCATGCCCATTGGGGAGGTGGTAAATGCACCCTGCCAAAAGAAGAAGCCGACCACTAGGGCTGGCAATGTCCAAAGGAGGATGACTCTCCAGGAAAGTTTCATAACGCCAGGTGCCTCTAAAAACTGCAACTAAAGACTCGGACTAAAGGCTCGAACTTAAAGACTCAAGAGCTTAAGACTCGGAGCTGCGGAGACTCGAAGACTCAGAGAAGGACTGACAGCGTTGAACGACCGGGCAGAGAATGAGCCTGCGTCAGACAACTTTCAGACAACTTTACGTTAAACCAATTCATTCAGCCAATGCTTATAGCTAGAGCTTATAAGAATAAGTCAACATTATCAGAGTCAACCCCTGTCAACACTATCAGGAAAGTAGGGTTCACCCAATGCAAACGTCCAGTAGGTCTAGACAGAGAAGACAGCCAGAGTGCTTCAGGGAACTTCTATTTCTGAGAACGAATCTTAACTAAATTTAACTTAATTTCTGAAGTTCGGACAACTTATAGTTGCAGTGCCAGTTGCAGTGCCAGTTGCAGATCTAGTTATAGTGCTAGCTACAGGGCCCTCGCCCTGTCGGGTTGCATGTGGTTGGCTGAGGTCAGGGTTTCACCCTGGGCTAGCTCGACAGTCGTAGGTGCCGCCAGTGAAAAATTGCGCCGAGCAAAGCAGCTAAGCCCATTAGCACGCCGGGTTCAGGGGTGGATTGGGGCGATCGCCCATGCAGCACAAAATTGAGGTCGGGCGAAGAACCGTCCCAGCGATGGTTCACTGCCTTAAACGTCGTGAGGTTGGTGGCGGGGTTGTAGGAAAAATTGTCCAGGATAGTATAGCCCGGCCCTATGCCCCGAAACTCTAGCTGGCCGGGGTTGCTGCCCTGGGTTGACCAGTTGCCCGGAAGGGCGATCGCCAGTTCATAGTCTGGCGGAATCAGCCCCGTATTGGAGCCGCCGCCCAGAAACTCCAAATCCCACGCATCTCCATCAAACGATCGCACCAGCCAGCTATCGGCAAAGCTTCCCTCTGGCGCAGTGGCAACGGGGGTGTCGTAGCGGATTTCAAATCCGCCCGGCCCGCCGTTCGACACGATGAAATGGGTAAACACATTGCCGCTCTGGGTGACGCTGGCGATGCTATTGCTGCCAGACGGCAAGCCGACGAAATTTTGGGCGCTGGTTTTTAGCTGGGTGTCGAGCGTAATTAGGTCGCCTCGCTGAGCGTCGGTGGTGTAGGTAATGCGGTAGGACGCAAGCGCATCGGCAAAGTCGGGCTGGCTAAAGCTGAGGTCATAGGCAGACTGGCGAGAGTTGAAGCTGAAGGCCGTAGCGGCTTCCACACCAGCCCCGAAGACAAGAGCGATCGCCCCCATAGAACCCAGCAGTACACCTAGCACGCCAGATCGAAGGGCAGGATTGGGAAGCGCAGATAAAAGGTGATCCGAAGCGTGGGGCGATCGCTCGTCACGCCTGAAAGACTCTGGGTCAGCAGCATCTACAGCGTAAATTCTATACATAGAGGTTATGGGAGGTGATGGGAGTTTATAGAAAATTTTGTGGAGACGTTCAACGACGCGATTCTGATAAAGGGCAAAGCAAAACCGCCCGGTTCAGACCTTGTAGCGAAATGAACGGACTTGAACCAGTAGATGCCCAGACCCTATAACCACGCTAATATCCCGATATTGCACTAAATCTTTTGACCCAAAGACTCAAGAAAACCAAATTTAAGCATTTCTTATACCCGCTGATTTCCCCCAAGCGAGTTTTTACCCTGTCATCTGCGCTGGAGTAATGCCTAAAATAAGGTGGAACTGCCGCAAAGGGAAAAGATTCTCATGGGACTGTTTGATCGTGTAAGCCGGGTGGTGCGGGCCAACCTCAACGCCGCCGTTAGCTCTGCCGAAGACCCCGAAAAGATTCTGGATCAGGCGCTGATCGACATGCAGGAAGACCTGATCCAAATGCGCCAGGCGGTGGCCAGCGCGATCGCCAGCCAAAAGCGGATGCAGCAGCAATACAACCAGGCGCAGACCGAAGCCAACAACTGGCAGCAGCGGGCCCAGCTAGCCCTGCAAAAAGGCGACGAAAGCCTCGCCCGCGAAGCGCTGAACCGCAAGAAGGTGCAGCTTGACACCTCTGCTGCGTTGAAGACCCAGCTTGACCAGCAGAGCGCCACGGTTGACACGCTCAAGCGCAACCTGATCGCCCTGGAAGGCAAGATTGCCGAAGCCAAAACCAAAAAAGACATGCTCAAGGCCCGCGCCAGTGCTGCCAAGGCCAATGAGCAACTGCAAAACACCGTCGGCAAGCTGGGCACCAGCACGGCAATGGGTGCATTTGAGCGCATGGAAGAAAAGGTGCTGCAAATGGAAGCCCGCTCTCAGGCTGCGGCCGAGCTAGCCGGAACCGACCTGGAAATGCAGTTTGCTCAGCTAGAGTCGAGTACAGATGTGGATGCTGAACTGGAAGCCATGAAGGCACAACTGATCGGCGGCGCGTCGCCTGCTCAGAGCCAACTGCCTGCGTCTGCCCCCAGCACCACCACGACCGATGCTTCGGTGGATGCCGAGCTAGAGCAACTGAAAACCCAGCTTGACCAGCTTTAACTGATTGGGTTCAGCGCTTTTGATAAAGATAGGCAAAATTTTAGGCGAGATGATGCAGAGGGATTCTATGTAGAGGGATTCTTCAGGCTCATCTCGCTTTTTAGCGACAACTTTGGCAGAGTTTTGCAAGTTTTGCGCGACTGCCAGGGTTCTCCCCGGCGTGTGGCACGATGGATAAGTGCCCTTTGTGCGGCATCAACCCAAGCACTTTAGCAAGCTGATTAGACATTTTATGAGTAGCAGCGTGGTGGTCATTTCTGACTCCGAGTTTGAAACGACCGTTCTGCAAACCGACCAGCCCGTGCTGGTGTATTTTTGGGCCCCGTGGTGTGGGCCGTGTCGCCTGATGTCGCCGATGATGGAATCCGTTGCCAGTCAGTATGGCGATCGCCTCAAAATTGTCAAAATGGAAGTCGATGCTAATCCCGAAGCGGTCGCCCGCTACAAGGTAGAAGGCGTGCCTGCCCTGATTCTGTTCCGAGAAGGACAGCCCGTGGAGGCGATCGAGGGTGTGGTTAACAAGCAGCGGATCGAGGGCTTTTTGGACGCGCACCTGCCCCAGCCTGCGTAGTGCTAAAGCCTATGGGGTTCTAAAGCGGCCAATCCCTCTCTGCTAATGTCCCTCCCAGCGCTTGAGCGGCACACAGTCGATGTCGAACTGATCCAGCGCTCGCGCTACGACAAAATCCACCAGATCTTCCACCGTCTGCGGGTGGTGATACCAGGCCGGAATCGCTGGCACAATCCGCGCTCCGGCTTCGGCCAGCGTCGTCAAATTCCGCAAATGAATCAGGCTAAAGGGCGTTTCGCGGGGTACGATTACCAGCTTGCGCCCTTCTTTTAGCTGCACGTCTGCGGCCCGCTCCAGTAGGTCAGAACTGAGGCCCGCCGCCAGTTTGCCCACGGTACTCATGCTGCACGGCATCACCAGCATCCCCGCCGTGCGAAAGGAGCCGCTGGCAATGTTAGCCCCCACATCGCCCCAGGGATGACAGCGCAATTTGCCCCCCTGTTCCACGCCCGCCTGCTGCCGCCAAAACTCCTCCTGCTGGGCCGGCTCCGCAGGCATCCGAATGCCCAGTTCTGCCTGCCACACCATATAGGTCGATTTGGACGCGACCAGTTCGACAGCATAATCTGCCCGCAGCAAGAACTTGAGCGATCGCACGGCATAGATCAGCCCAGATGCGCCCGTGACACCGAGAATCAGGGGAAGAGAGGAAGTTTGAGATTGCAAGAGCTTAAAGGAGAAGGGGAAAAACCATTTGATCAACCATTCTCTTCCTAATTATCACTCCTGGGCTTTGGGACGCAGAAAGATGCGATCGCCCCCGCATGCCCCCTCCGCGCCCCAGTCAGCCTCTCAGCATCAAAAATCAGTCCATTTCAAGGCGCAGAGTTGTACCCTTGGGAAAAGACAAGGATCATACAGAGCGATCGCCCCCCTCGCAATTCCCCCTTCCCTCTTCGTTCTTCTCTCTTCCCTCTTCCCTCTTCCCCCACCGTGTCCACCCCCTCCCCACCCCGTCCCCGCTCCCACCGCATTCCCAGCCAGCGCTGGCAAATTGCGGCGGCCGATCCGGAGCGGGCGGCGCGGCTGGCAGCAGCGGCCGATCTCAGCCCTGTGCTGGGGCAGGTCTTGCTGAATCGAGATATCGGCACGCCCGACCAGGCGCGAGTATTTCTCAATCCTGAGTTGATGCAGCTAGCTTCCCCGATGGATGAGTTTCCTGACCTGGCAGAGGCGGTGAGCATTTTGCAAATGGCGATCGCCCGACAGCAGCGAATCGCCATCTGCGGCGACTACGATGCCGACGGCATGACCAGCACGGCGCTGTTGTTGCGGGCGCTGCGATCGCTCGGTGGGCGCGTCCAGTCAGAAATTCCCAGCCGCATGAAAGAGGGCTACGGCATCAACCACCGCATCGTGGAAGACTTTCACGCCCAGGGCGTGCGGGTGATCTTGACCGTAGACAACGGCATCGCGGCGGCGGGGCCCATTGGCTTTGCCCGTGATCTGGGAATGCACGTCATCGTCACCGATCACCACGACCTTCCGCCCGAACTGCCCCCCGCCCACGCCATTCTGAATCCCAAATTAATTGCCGAAAGTTCGCCCTATCGAGGGCTGGCAGGCGTGGGCGTGGCTTACATCCTGGCCATCTCGCTGGCGCAAGCGCTAGGGCAAACCCAGGATCTCACCGGGCCGCTGCTGGAGCTATTCACCCTGGGCACGATCGCCGATCTGGCTCCCCTGACGGGGGTAAATCGGCGCTGGCTGCAACGGGGACTGCGGCGGCTGCCCAAGTCGCGATTGGCAGGCGTACAGGCTTTGATCCAGGTGGCTGGCGTGAATCCAGAGCAGGACGCGCTGAAGCCGGAAGCCATTGGGTTTCGTCTGGGCCCACGCATCAATGCCGTGGGGCGCATTGCCGACCCAAATATAGTGATTGATCTGCTAACGACGGACGATCCGGACGTGGCGCTAGAGCGGGCAATGCAGTGCGAAGAAGTAAACCAACTGCGGCAGCGGTTGTGCGAACTGATTGAACAGGAGGCGATCGCCCTTGCCGAAGCCCACGCGCCAAACCTACAAAACGACCGCGTGCTGCTGCTGGTGAAGGACGGCTGGCATCATGGGGTGATTGGCATTGTCGCGTCGCGGCTGGTGGAGCGCTACGGCGTGCCCGTGTTCATTGGCACCTACGAAGAAGGCGACCCGACGCGGATTCGCGGCTCGGCGCGGGGCATCCCCGAATTTAACGTGTTCGATGCGCTGCAATGCTGCGCCGATATCCTCGACAAGTTTGGCGGACACCGGGCGGCCGGCGGCTTTTCCCTGGCCACAGAGAACCTGGAGGAAGTGCGATCGCGCCTGCGAATCTTCGCCAACATGCACCTGCAACCCCAGCACCTGCGCCCGCTGATCGAAGTCGATGCCCAGGCCAACCTGCGCGACCTTACCCTCGACTTGTATCAGCAGATCGACCAACTCCACCCCTGCGGCATTGGCAACCCCGACCCGGTGTTTTGGACTCCCAACGTCCGCATTGTAGAACAGCAGGTGATCGGCAAAGACCGCTCCCATCTGCGCGTCGTCGTGTCTCAGGAGGAGGATGAGTCTGGCATGAAGGCGATCGCCTGGCGATGGGGTGAATATTGCCCCCTACCCAGTCCCATTGACATCGCCTACCGCCTCCGCCTCAACGAGTGGAACGGTCAGGTCAATGTCGAGCTAGAACTCATCGGCATCCGTCTTCCTGGCGGCGTTCCCATCCCAGATTTGCCAGCCCCTCCGCCTAACTCTGCTGAACCCCAGCCCAGCCCACCCTCCCCTCCTGCTGGACTCGCCTTCCCCTTCAACAACCGCACCTACACCTGCCACATCACCACCGTCGAGGGTCAGCGCGAACTGCACATCTACAATCCCGACGGGCAGCTTTTGGCCACTCGCCCCAAAGAAACCTGGGGATTTTTGGGCAAGAGCCGCGCTGACGCTCAACCTGTGGATGTCTCCCAGCCGCACTATTTTAACCTGATTCGCGCCGCCCTCAACGCGCTGGAAATCGCGGAAAAAACTGATCTGCTTAAAAAAAAAGATCGACTCCTAGCTGAAAAAGACCAGCACATCAACGCGCTCACCCAGCAGCTTGCCCATTTGCAGCAACAGCTAGACCGTCTCTCCGCCGAACAGCCGCAGACTCCGCGCTCCCAGACCGAGGCCGAACCGGATCACGCCGAAAATCAACTGCGCCGACCAGCCACCATCCCACAACCGCAAGCCCAAATCGACACAATGATCGACACAATGCAGGATGCTGTCTCGGCGGAATTTGCGTTGGAATCTGCATTACCGAATCAGCAGGCGGGTTCTGCAAGCCCAACGCCCAGCGCCCCAGTCTTTCCTCAACCTGCTTTCCCCAAACCTGCATTTCCCAAAAACATAAAAGCGCACCTTGGCAAGAAAGTCTGGTATTGCCTCAATGCCCAAAGCCAGCAGGACTTACAAACGGCTCAACGGCTGATGGGCGAGTCTGGGGGAGAAACGGACGCTGCCGCAGCGGATTATGCCGATTATGCTGCTGCCGATTATGCTGCCGTGGGGCGATCGCTCTGTGCGGTTGTGCTGCGGGAAGTCGTCGAGCCGTTTATCGCCGCGCTGGGTGAATATTGGCTAGAGCAGACAGGCGACACGCAGCTTGGCGACCTTTCGCTCGATCCAGAGGAGTTCAAAACGCCCAACGCCCTACATATTTTGGCGATGCTCCTTGCGCCCACTTGGCAAGCCATTCGAGAATCCGCGCTGAAGATGCCGCTGGAACCCGCCGCTGTGGATCTCTACGTCTCAGCAGGCAACCCCGACGACGAAGCCGCAGCGGATGCCCGCTATCAGGTTACGGAGTTTCTGCAAACCTGGGAGCATCCGGTGGCAGCTTGGATGCAGCATGACTCTGCTGCTGCTGCGAGTCTGCTGGCGCAGGTGGGGCAATTGAGTTTGGGGGCTTTTGGGGAGGGGCGATCGCTCTATCCCTGGCAGTTGAACGGATTGCAGCAAAAGATTTTGGGAAAGTCGGCTAAATCGGGGCTATTGCAATCGATCTATGGCGGCTCGTAGCACATTAGCGACCAGGCAGATGCGGGTTTGGTGGGTATGCAATCACAAATTCCACCCTTGTTTTTTTCTCAGGGCAAAGCAATAGGCTGCCTTTAAGCCGTTACAGTTGGGCCAAAGTTCAACCAGTCCATTGGAAACTCGACGATAAATGCAACCTGATTGTTAGCGCTCTCGGCTCGAATAATTCCTCCAAGCCGCTCTACAAGCTTTTTTGCTAAAGCCAATCCTAGCCCAGTGCCTCCATGTCTCCAGGGGTCAAGGCTGGGCACACGATAGAACTTATCAAAGATTCGCTCTAGCTCGCTTTCAGGAATCTCGATGCCCGTGTTAGTAACCACCAATTTTAAATAGCCCGCTTCTGCCCAGGCTGAAAGGGTAATGATCCCCTCAGCAGGGGTATATTTGCAGGCATTATGAAGCAGTTCACTCAGAATTCGAGATAGATAAGCGAGATCCGTTGTGAATACAGGTAATGCTTCAGAAATAGCCAGTTGAAGCTGCTGCTGCTGGCTACGGGCTTGCAGTTCAAACGGCTCTGCAAGATGGGGTAGCCACTCGCGCAGATTAATCGTCGGGTG
The DNA here is from genome assembly GCF_015272455.1 of Thermoleptolyngbya sp. C42_A2020_037. Lineage (NCBI taxonomy): Bacteria > Bacillati > Cyanobacteriota > Cyanophyceae > Oculatellales > Oculatellaceae > Thermoleptolyngbya > Thermoleptolyngbya sp. C42_A2020_037. The sequence continues at coordinate 49 of NZ_JACYLP010000047.1, read as the reverse complement.
CATGTCACCTTCTTGAGAGGAAATTAGAGCAGGTTGTTGAGGTAAGCAC